>JACQOY010000033.1 GCA_016207765.1 Deltaproteobacteria bacterium
GCTTTAACGGCACGCCATAACTGTACCACAATTCTTGACCCGGTTGGAACGAACAATGCGGGGCGCCTGGGCCATTTATTTTATCAAGGTGAGTGTGCCCGGGGCCGGAATCGAACCGGCACGTCCCATTGCTGGAACTCAGGATTTTAAGTCCTGTGTGTCTACCAATTCCACCACCCGGGCGCCTACAACGGCTTTACTCCTTTGCCGTCCCTTCCTAGACGACATGCGCGTTTTCGCCAACAAGTATTTTCTATCGAGGTGCAAATCCAATTTGGAGTGTTGCCCGAGACGCTTGGGGCTTCAGTTTCCGGGCTCGATAATCTTCAATGACGAAAAATAACGACGATAAAATCCGCGATCGCGTGTGATGAGCCTGTCGGTTTGAATCAAGGCATGGGCGGCAATGAGAAAATCAGGAATCATCTTGTCGCGCTTGCCGCCGCGCTCACGATACTCCTTCATCACTTCACCGGCCTTTAAGGCGGAATCTTGGGTGAGCGGTTCATACACAAGACTTAAACCATCCGCAACACCCAACAATTCATTCCTTGACTGAAACTTGGGCCGGATTTCCGCCCACACAACCTCACAAGCCACCAGAGTTCCTTGTTCAAGACAATGTATCAGGGCCTTGAGGGAGGTTTCCCCATATTTCTTGTCGGCGCCGAACACGTCGAGTAGAATGGATGTGTCGACCGCCGTTCTGAGCATTATTCCGCTTTGCCTCTTATGGACTCGATGTAGGCATCCGTATCCGCACTTTCTTTCAGGATGCCGTACACGCCCTCTACGGCCTCTCGTACCGATGTCGCCTTGGAAAGAACAATGCCTTTGGAGGTGGCCTCAAACTTCACCTTGGTGCCGGGTTTGAGGGCAAAACGATCCCGCAAAGATTTGGGAAGCGTGATCTGCCCGCGTTCCGTGATTGTAGATTCACTATTCATACCTACTTATCATATCATAAGATATGATTGAAGGCAAATTCATTTCTTATTTGACGTGATGTTGGAGGCGCGGGTCGGAATTGAACCGACGTATAAAGGTTTTGCAGACCTTTGCCTTACCACTTGGCTACCGCGCCCATGATAAAAACCTTCCTATTGCCCTCCCCCATTTTGGGGGAGGGTGGTCCGCCAAAGGCGGACCGGGAGAGGGGAGAGTACACCGTCGGTAAAAACAGTCAACTCGAAGATGCCCTGGCCTATCCCGTTTTCGCCATCTCCCGACAGGCTACCACATGGATTCCATCAAAGCCGAGGATATTTTCCAGAAGAATTTGTCCCCGCTCCACAGGGGCGCGGGCGCGCAATTGATGGATCGTCTTTGCCGCATCGAGCACCTTATCCTTCGGAATCGGACCGGATATCTTGACCGGAAGCCGTCCCCAAAGCGCGCCGTCAATCCGGATGGTCGTCGAAAGCGACCGGCGCGGATCGACAAACTCCTGCCGCGCGTACTTGTCGCCGCGCTTGCAACTATACCCCTTCACCTCAACGATCTCCCTTCCTTCATGGGTCAATTGAAGGGGACAGCCTATGGGACATTGGATGCAGGTGAATTCAGTCAAACTCATATCGTTATTCCTCCTCCGAAGAACCCCCTCCCACGGCGGGAAGAATATTGATCTCCAGCGAATCGCCGCGAAAACGCTCCAGAAGGTCCGGCTTGATTTTAAGAGTGATCATTTCCGCCGGAACCACAAAACGAAGCTTTTTTTCCATTAAATCGCCAACCTTCAGCACGCAGGGTTTCATTGGTTCCTTGCAACGCATATAGATTGTGTGTTCCCTTCCCGGGGCCAGTGTTTGAGGAACGCAGTAGCGGACATTTTGCCCCGCCGTCAGTTTGATATTATCCCGCGGACGGCGAACCCCTTGGGCCCATTCCCCCGCAAACCGGCCCGCCAAAAGGGCCTCCTGCGTCACAAAATCGACCAGATCATGAACATGCAAGACATTGCCGCAGGCAAACAACCCCGGCATGCTCGTCTCCAGTGTGCTTGAAACCACCGGCCCGCTCGTAACGGGATCGAGCGCAAGTCCCAACCCCTGTGAGAGCTCATTTTCGGGGATAAGACCGATGGAAAGAAGGAGGGTGTCACAATCGATATCCCATGACCGCGACAAATCCGGTTGAAGACCCGGGCCTACCGGTGCCACAGTCACTTTTTCGATCCGGTCACGGCCGTGGATGCGGGCTACTGTTGTTGAAAGATGCAATGGAATACCGAAATCATCCAGACACTGGACGATATTTCGCGTCAGCCCGTTTGAATAGGGTAAAATCTCGAAGACCCCCTTAACCTCGCACCCTTCGAGGGCCAGTCTTCTGGCCATGATCAGCCCGATGTCGCCCGAGCCGAGAATGACAATCCGCTTACCCGGGAGGTATCCGTGCATATTGACGAATTTCTGGGCCAAACCGGCGGTATAAATACCCGAAGGGCGCGTCCCCGGAATGCGGATGGAGCCGCGGGTTCTTTCGCGGCATCCCATCGCCAACACCACGGAGCGGGTCTCGATTGCTTGAACCCCCATTTTTTCATTCATCACCCGCACCTGCTTGATCCCGCTTGAATCGGTGGCCACGCCGGAGACATAGGCATTGGAAAATACATCGACATTGGAATCCAGAACCCGTTTCAAAAAACGCTCGGCATACTCGGGGCCGGTCAGCTCCTCCTTGAAATAATGAAGGCCGAAACCGGAATGAATGCACTGGAGCAAAATGCCGCCTGCTTCGGCCTCCCGATCGACGACCAGGATTCGTTCGGCCCCCGAATCCCGCGCTCCCAGCGCGGCCCCCATGCCGGCAGGCCCGCCGCCGACAACGACCACATCATATTTGCCTTGCCACTTGGTGGCTTCCATTTTTCCAAGCATCTTAACTATCCATCTCCTTGATCACCCACGAACCGCCTCCCCGTTTGGTGATGGCTGTCGGCGGGCAATTCAACCGTTTCGACAAAATATCGATGCAACGCGATGTGCAAAATCCCCCCTGACACCGTCCCATGCCGGCCCGGCTTCGGAATTTGATTCCATCAAGCGTGCGGGCCCCATGATCGATTGCCTCGTGGATCTCGGCCTCGGTGACCAGCTCGCACCGGCAGATCACCCGCGCAAAACGGGGATCTTTTTGAATCAGCTCTTTTTGTGCTTCCAAATGTTGAAGGGCAAACCGGGCCGGCCCCTTAACATGCGTCAGGAAATTCTTTTTTGGAATGAGCGAAAGCCCCTCTTTTTTCAAAATTTCCACAACATATTCCGCAATGGCCGGAGAGGCCGTCAGTCCCGGTGATTGAATGCCGGCCACATTGATGAACCCTTTTATCTTTGTCGGCCCGATGATGAAGTCGTTTGTGGAGCTCACCGCCCTCAATCCGGCAAATTCGGTGATCGTGTCGCGTTCGCCGATGGAAGGGCAGAGACGCCTTACAAAATTAAATATTTCGTCGCTTCCCTCGTATGTCGTGGCAAGATCCTCGCGGTCATCCACATCACAGGCTGTGGGCCCCACCATGATGGTGCCGTCGAATGTGGGAATAATGAGAGTTCCCTTGGTGGTTTTTTGGGGGACGGGAAAGATCAGCCGCCGGACCAGCCCTTTGAGCCTTTTGTCGAGCATGTATTCTTCCCCTTTGCGCGGCCGAATTGAAAAATCGCCGACACCGGCCATTTGGGCGATTCTGTCCGCAAAGACCCCCGCACAATTGAGAACAAAGCGGCTTTGGATCGATTTGTGGGGGGTGTGAAGGGTGAGGCCGTGGTTATCAGTGTCGATTTTTTCGACCGGGCTGTCGATTTCGAGGGTGACTCCGTTGGCCAGCGCCGATTCGATGAGGGAAAAGACAAATTCATAGGGATTGATAACGCCGGCCGTTGGGGCGTACAGCGCGCCCAAAAGGTTTTTTGCCAGATTGGGTTCTTCCCGGTGGAGCCGGGCCTTGTCCCAGATTTCAAGCCCCGGCACGCCGCGGCTTTCGCCCAGTTTTTTTAATTCATCGAGAACAGCGAGGTCCTCCGGAACCATGGCCACAACCAGTTCGCCGATCCGGGAAAAACCGAAACCGAGTTCCTCACACAACCGGTCGTACATCCGGTTGCCCCTGACCTCCAGAGTTCCTTTCAGCGTCCCCGCCGGAGACTGATGGCCGGCATGGATGATTCCGCTGTTCGACTTGGTGGTCCCGAAACCGACCTCCGCCTCTTTTTCGATGACGACCGTTTTGAGCTCAAAGCGCGAAAGTTCGCGCGCGATCGCGCAACCGACGACTCCGCCGCCGACTATCGCGACATCATAACGGGATGAATGGTGATTCATGCCAGGGGCACATCTAGATAACTGGGCTGGAAAAAGCAAGGGGAAGGGGATGTTTTCTATTTTTTTATCTCAAATTCATCCCCATTTACCGTGTAACTTCCATCTTTCTCCACATAGACAAAAATCGAGCCATCAACAATATGCGCCTCCGGAAGAAGGCCGCCGGAGCCGGTTTCGGTCTGGTAAATCTCAGTCCCGACTTGATTCAGCCGGAAGAGGATGTCGGGATCGGGGTGACCATACGTGTTGTCGTCCCCCACGGAAATAATCGAGACGGTCGGGAGGAGCGTTTCGAGGAAATTTTTGGAACTGCTTGTGCCGCTTCCGTGGTGATTAATATGGAGCAGATCGACCTCGCCCACAAGAGGGGCCGCAAGTCCTTCAGCATCAACGGTGGTTTCGGTTCC
>JACQOY010000034.1 GCA_016207765.1 Deltaproteobacteria bacterium
GCGCCGAAGATTTTTGCCCAACCAGACCTGAACCTCAGTAAGGGGCATTTTCGTGAGTGCCGACATAGTTGATCTCCAAAAGCCTTATTTCTTCATCCAGCACATCCCAACAAGCCACGTAAGTAGGATGGCCTGACTTGATATGACAGTGATAACGGACAATATTCTTTGGCGTCTTAAGCCGGCCAAAATTCTTCCAGTTGGTTCTAACCGGCCCAGCCACCTCAAGTTCTTTGGTCAAAAGATCGAAGCGCTGTTGAATATGCCGCGGCAGACGATCCGCTTGCCGCGCCGCTTTCGATGTTACCGTTACGTGCCACATATTATATCAAATTTTGATATATGTCAAAAATATCCTCGGCGGGACAGCTCTGTCAAATAATTGATAGACACTGCCCCCCCCAAGATTGAAAACATTATCGGCAGGTGTAGGGGGCAAAGTTGCGCAAAAGGCGAAATATTTTTTAGGGTTGGGGTCTTTTTTTGCATGGATGCGGAGTTGTAACATCCACCGTCAAATGGTATAGACTTCCACCCATGCCCCCTTCCCGCAAATCATTGCCGAAGGATATTGCAAGAGTTCTCCTGAAACTTGCGGAAAATTTGTTTCCCCGCTCCGAATTCGATCTTCAGGGCATCGAACACGATCTGGTCAAAAATTGCGAGCGCATGATCGCGGAATTTCCCAAATGTTTCCGTTGGGGGTTTTTTCTGGGGATCCGCCTCTTCGAATGGCTGCCGTTTCTTTTTGGTTTCGGGTTTTCGCGGTTTTCCTCCCTCCCGGAACCAAGGCAGATGACTTATGTGGACCACTGGGCGTTGTGCCGGTTTATCCCGAAACGGGAATTTTTCAAGACGCTCAGGGCCTTTGTCATGCTGGTTGTCTTTTCCGACAAACGGGTTTGGGAATACATCGGTTACGATCCGGAGCCCCATATCAAACAAAGGATTCAGATGAGGAAAGATTTTTTGGCGCAAGAAGATGGCAGGAAGACTGTTTGAAGAGTTTAAAAGTTCAAGGTTCAAAAAGTTCAAGGTTCAAGGTTAAAAACTTTGAACTTTTCAAACTTTGAACTTTTATAACATGATTTTTAAACACACCGACATCACCAAAAATATCGACGAAACATGCGACGTCTGCGTGGTCGGCTCCGGAGCGGGGGGGGCGCCCATTGCCAAAGAACTGGCTGAGGCGGGACTTTCGGTCATTATCCTCGAAGAGGGGGGGTACTATCAGACCGAAGATTTCCGGACCACCGACACCATTGGAAGCCTCATCCGTCTCTACCGCGACGGGGGCTCGGAGGTGGCCCTCGGCAAGCCCAATGTTTACATCGCCGAGGGCCGCTGTGTGGGGGGATCCACGACCATCAACGGGGGAATGTGCTGGCGGACGCCCGACAAAATACTCAAGCAATGGCAATGGGAAAAGGGGCTCGCCGACCTCACCCCCAAGAAAATGGAATTTTATTTCAAGCGCGTTGAAGAAGTCCTCTCGGTCAAACCGGTTTTGCCCGAATCGCGGAATGAAGACGCCGAAATTCTCCGCCGCGGCGCCGAAAAACTGGGCTACGAGGTGCGCGCCAATCTTCGCGCCCATCGTGGCTGTGTCGGCACCAACCAGTGCCTTACCGGGTGCCCCACCGGGGGGAAGCAATCCACGCTGGTGACCTATGTTCCCGCCTTTATCAAAGCGGGCGGAAGGCTCTATGCCGACTGCAGGGTCAAAAAGGTTCATCTCAAGGGGGGGAGAGCCGTCGGTATTTCCGGGATTATTGTCGATCCGGAAACCCGCAAAAAGAAAGCCAAGGTTCGCATCCGTTCGAAGGTGACGGTGATCTGCGGCGGCGCCATTCAGACCCCCTCGCTTTTGAAGAGAAGCAAAATTCCCGATGCGTCGAAAACTTTGGGGGAGAATCTGTTTCTCCATCCCAACGCCAAGGTGGTGGGTGTGTTTGACGACCCGGTCTATGCCTGGAAAGGGGTCAATCAGGCCTACCAGATCACCGAGTTTATCGACGAAGGAATCATCATGGGGGTTAATTTCATCCCGCCGGGGATGATGTCTCTGGCCATTCCCTTCTACGGCCCCGGATCGCTGGAGGTCATGAAAGAGGTGTACAACCATTGCGTTGTGGGGGGGGCGCTGATCGAAGACACCTCGCGGGGGCGCGTCATCAACCTTCCCTTTGATCAGGCGCTGGCCACCTACCGGTTGAACGAGCGTGATTTCCGGACCGCCCTGCGGGCGACGGCCCTCTTGGCCGAAATTTATTTCGCCGCCGGCGCGAAACGGGTTTACCTGCCGTTCGACCAACTCCACGAAATTCACACGATCGACGAGATCCGGAAAATTTTTGAATACCCCATCCGGCCGGTCGATATGGAATTGATGACCGTGCACATCATGGGAACCTGTCAGATGGGGGGCGATCCGAAAAAATCGGTGGTCGATCCCTTCGGCCAATGCCACGGGGTGCCTGGGCTTTTTGTGGCCGATGCCTCGATTTTTCCCACCTCCATCGGCGTTAACCCGCAGGAGACGATCATGGCGTTTTCCACAAGGACGGCGTTCCACATTGCGGAAAATGCGTCGCATTATCTTCGGTAAGGGCGCACAGCTGTGCGCCCCTACATGATATGAATTGGGATCAGATCAAACAAGAAGCCATCACGCACCTCCAGAATCTTATCCGGATCAACACCACCAATCCGCCCGGAAACGAGATAGCGGCGGTCCGTTATCTGTCCGAGGTTCTGAAAAAAGAGGCTATCCCCCACCAGATTTTCGAGCCGGCTCCCGGCCGCGCAAGCTTGGTAGCCCGCCTCAAGGGGAACGGATCGAAACGGCCGCTTCTTCTCACCTCGCATCTCGATGTGGTTCCGGCGGAGGAAAAAGAATGGGAGAGGCCGCCGTTTTCGGGCGATTTGGCGGACGGCTTTGTCTGGGGACGCGGCGCCCTCGACATGAAGCAAATGACGGCGATGGAACTGATGGTTTTCCTGGCGGCCAAAAGAGAGGGATTGTCCCTTAAACGCGATCTGATCCTTGCCGCGGTGGCCGATGAAGAGGCGGGGTGCAAATGGGGATCGCGGTGGCTGGTGGCCAACAAACCGGAATTGATCGACGCCGAATACGCGCTGAATGAAGTGGGGGGATTCAGCCTCCCTATCGACGACCATGTTTTCTACCCCATCGGCGTCGCGGAAAAGGGGTTTTGCTGGTTTAAGGTGACGGCCAGGGGGGAGCCGGGGCATGGATCGCTTCCGCACGACCAACAGGCGGTGGTGAAGATTGCGGGGGCCGCTTCAACCCTGGGGACCCGGCCGCTTTCGTATCATCTCCATCCAGTGGTGAAAAAATTCATTTCCTTTTTGGCGTCGCACCAGAAATTTCCACGAAGCCTGATCCTTCGTCTTTTGAACCGGCCGCTTTTGGCCGGCTTTGTTTTGAAGAAGCTTTTTCCGGACAAAAAGCAGGCCCGGTCGTTTCATGCCATGCTCCATAACACGGCCGCCCCGACGATGATTGAAGGGGGGCGGAAGGTGAACGTCATTCCTTCGTCGGCGTTTCTTCAGGTGGACGGCCGGATCATCCCCGGCCAGACGGTGGAGAGTTTTTTGGACGAGATCAAAAAAGTTCTTGGGGATGGTTCGGGACACTGTCCCTTTGAATTTGAAATGATGGAGCAGGCCAATCCCTCCGAGACCGACTTTGACAACGGGTTTTATCGCCTGCTGACCCAAAGCCTCATCAAGCACGACCCGCAGGCCATTCCGGTTCCCTACCTGATCCCCGGCTTTACCGATGCCGCCAACTATAGCCGCTTGGGCATCAAGTGCTACGGTTTTACGCCGCTTAAGCTCCCCCCCAATCTTCGCTTTTCCGACCTGTTCCACGGGCACAATGAGCGGGTTCCCGTGGAGGCTTTTCTGTTTGGATTGAAGGTGATGGAAGACGTGGTGCGGGAGGCGTGTGCGTAAATAAGTTGCCAATGAACCTCTCAAACCATTATAACCGCCCACAAGCCTCATGCTGAATCTTGCCCTCAGGAAAATCTTCGGCAGTAAGAACGATCGCGAGCTGAAAAAAATCCAGCCTTCGGTTACGCAAATCAACTCGTTTGAGCCCGCGCTTTCCGCCCTCTCCGACGATCAGCTTCGTCATAAAACCGTTGAGTTCCGGGAAAGGCTCGCCCAGGGGGCGACGCTGGGCGACCTGCTTCCCGAGGCGTTTGCCGCCGTGCGTGAGGCTTCCAGGCGGGTGCTCGGCATGCGGCATTTCGATGTCCAGATGATCGGCGGCATTGTTTTGCATCAGGGAAAAATTTCCGAAATGAAAACCGGCGAGGGAAAAACTCTTGTCGCCACCCTTCCCGTTTATCTCAATGCCCTGGAGGGAAAAGGGATCCATGTTGTCACCGTCAACGACTATCTCGCCAAACGCGATTCCGAATGGATGGGGAGGATCTACAAATTTCTCGGCATGACCGTCGGCGTGATTGTCCATGGGCTGAATGATGCCGAGCGGAGCCGGGCTTACCGGGCCGATATCACCTACGGCACCAACAACGAATACGGTTTCGATTTTCTGCGCGACAACATGAAGTTCACCCTCGAGACAATGGTTCAGCGCGACCTGAATTTCGCCATTGTCGACGAAGTGGACAGCATTTTGATCGACGAGGCGCGGACACCGCTCATTATCTCCGGCCCCGCGGAAGAATCGACCGACAAATATGTGAGGATCAACACCGTCATTCCCGGCCTGGTGAAAGACAAACACTATCAGCTCGACGAGAAGAGCCGAACCGCCTCGATGACGGAGGAGGGGGTTTTTGAGGTTGAAAAAAGGCTCAATGTGGAGAATCTTTTCGATCCAAAGCACATCGAAATTCTCCATCATGTGAACCAGGCCCTTCGGGCCCACACTCTCTATAGCCGTGATGTCGATTATGTGGTCAAAGACGGCAAAGTGACGATCGTCGATGAATTTACGGGACGGCTCATGCCGGGGCGCCGCTGGAGCGACGGACTCCATCAGGCCATCGAGGCCAAGGAGCGGGTGCGGATTGAAAACGAAAACCAGACGCTTGCCTCCGTCACCTTCCAGAATTATTTCCGCATGTACAAAAAACTCTCCGGCATGACCGGAACCGCCGACACGGAAGCGGCGGAATTCGCCAAAATATACAACCTCGATGTCATGGTCATTCCCCCCAATCGCGACATGATCCGCGCCGACTTGAACGACGTCATCTACAAAAACCAGTCGGCCAAATTCAAGGCGGTGGTGGAGGAGATCAAAAAA
>JACQOY010000035.1 GCA_016207765.1 Deltaproteobacteria bacterium
GCTCCGGATGACCGACCAACAGCCGATCCCAGATCAGTCGATCACCTTCGGACAAACTTCCCCTGAAACGCGCAACAACGGACTCATCAGACATGATTTTATCCTTTGCTTAAATTTTTCGATGAAGTCGAAGCTCTATTTTACCCGTCACACAACTGTCAACTTAAACCGGCCAGTGGCCGGAACCATATTTATTAAATTCCAGTAATTGTTATTTATCGTTGGTAATTCTTTTTAAGGATTAATGAGACTCTTCTCGGCAGGATGAAAAAAAAGTTGCGTGGTTTTTTCAGGCAAACGGAACTATTTTTGATTTGAGGATTTTTTTGTCGCGGGTGAGGAGGGGAACCCTCTGCACGATACTGGTGGCGGCAATGATCTCATCGGCCGGATCGCTTTTGAAGTCGAGGTCACGCAATTTGCGGCAGACCTCCAAGTCGATGGGCCAGATGTGGGTTCTTGAAAGGGTACGGAGAAAATTAAAATCCTCAAGGTCAAACTCAATTTTTTTCTTCTGTACGAGCTTGGCAATTTCCCACAAAACGATGCCGGATATGCCCCATTGATGACGGGCCAGCAAATCTTCCTCGCCGGGCTTCAAATTTCCCTCCACGGCATGAATCAGAATGTGGGTGTCAAGATTCAGCATCCCATTTAATGCCGGTTGAGAATATGTTTCCCTTGATTTTTATTTTGCCCTTCATGCAACCGATCAGGTCGGCCATGCCCGATTCGACCGGCACCAGCCTGGCAACCGGTTTGCCGTGTTTGGTGATGACAATCCCCCCGGGACCGACATGGTCCAGGATCGAGAGGCACTGTTCCTTGAACTTGGCGGCGGCTATTGTTTTCATAATATATATTATAGACTGGTCATAAAAAATGTCTAGTCATAATTTATGACCACTTTTAGCAGGCTATCTCCTCACCAAATAATGCATTGTGTTGTTTGCCGCGCGGAGTTGGGTGAATGACGCCACTCCAAAAATAGCCGAGCCATGCCCAAACGAAGAAAAACCGACCGGCTCGATATCGTCTGCTCCCTCTTCCCCCTCCCCCTCCGCCGCAATCGCCACCCCGCCGTCATCCATATATTCCACATGCCCCGTTTCGGCCATCGTACGGTCCGCATCCGTCTGCCGCGTGTCGGCGCCGGAGTAAATATTAAGACCCTCAGGAAGCATCATTTCCCCAAGCCCTGCGGCAGAAGCCTTTGCGGAACCGGGACCTCCCGGTTTGGGGTCCGCTCCCCCCCCGCTTTTCGCCGGCACCCGGGAAGACCCCGCCTGTTCGGCCGAAAAGGTTTGCGGCCTCCCAAGATAATTGACCCCCTTTTCTCCCGACGGCCCCCTGGCAGGGGCGGGGTTCGCAACTTGCGCCGGTTCATCTTCCACCTCCCGAACAGGGCGTTCCTTTTTCTTGGGCACTTCGGCCAGCGGGTCGGCTAGGCCGAAGTTGTCGAACCATTCCTTGATTGCCTGACGTCCGATCCGGCGGCGATCCTGCGTCGTCAGATACTCATAAAAATCACGCTCGCGCCCCCATGCAACTCTGGGAGAAACCAGAAGGCGGACGGCGGGTTCAATGGCCAAATCCCGGCTCTGATGAAGCAGATGGGCAAAGCCGCCATAAGCGCTCACACGGCTTGGATCGCCCAAAATCTTGTCCTCCAACAGATTGTCGAGGGCCAGAGCCAGTTTTTCCCATTCGCGCTTCATCCACGGAATGGTTGAGGCCAGTGAAAGGGCAACCAGATATTCGGCCAGAACCCGCGGCGCATGTGCGGGAATACTCTTTTCCGTCCGCTCATCGGGCGGAATAAAAAGGGCTGATCCCTCCCTTGATTCTTCAGGATCCTCTTCCTGTCCTTTTTTCTTTTTTTCCCCCTTTCCTCCCGTTTTGCGCCCCTCCTTCAAGGCCTGCGCCTCTTCGAAGGCTTCCCTGTTTCTTTGGATTCTCGCCGCTACCGAAGGAAATAAACGGGCAAACGCCTCTTCCCCACCAAGCTTGCCATCAACAATATCCTGAAAAACCATGGCCCGTGGAAGGAGCCGGTCGATCAGGTCGGGCACCTCCTCATCGGGATATTCCGAATTTTCGGCATAAATCGGGAGAAGGTATTTGACGGCCAAACCAAGCCCGCTATTGGAAAGGGAATGAGCGGCAAAACCGTCAACCAAAGCCCTTGTTTCCTCGGACCAATCGGACCTGTTTTTTGAAACAAAGGCCTTATACACATCCTGTATGGCCTTGACCGACTCGCGTTTTGTCCTCTCTTCTTCCCGCCTCGTTCTGGCCGCCACCAGCGCCTGCGGCGTTGAAAATTCCCTGATGACAAACGCATGCCCGTTCAAATCAGCCGGAAAATTTCCGTCGGCGGTCAAATAAAAATGAAGTTCCATCTGCGGATGATGAAGCTCATATTTGATCAAATCGCCTTCCGCTGTCGCCGCCAGTCGGGCATCGGCGCGGTGAATGATTTCCGTCCCGTCATTGTAGTTGGTAAGCGAAAGACTCCCGGGTTCCATCACGCCCAAAGAGGCATCCCCGTTTTTTTGGAGAGTGATTTCCACCTTGCGCCGCGATTGCGCCGTGTCGTCGTAGAAGAGAAAGGTGAGTTTCGAGGACGATTCGAACGGTTCGACCATCATGAACCCGTGGGAATGCCGCACGGCTCCATTGCCGGTTCGCCGCATATAGGAAAAATTGTTGAGAAGCCTGGAGGGGGCCAGGAATTTGACCGGATCTTTCGGCTCATGGCGGAAGGTCGCCCGCGTCACTTCGACATTTTGCCCCAAAAAGTTTCCCGTTTCGGGGTCCGGCTTCAAATCAATGGCCAGATAATGGGTGTTGCCGACCGCCTCTTTCAGGCTTTTGGCGCGGTGGAGCAGGAAGAGGCGAACCTGTCCTTCCGGCAGAGGAGTCGCCGCCAGAAATTCGTCGGCGGAAAATTTTTCGGCCAAACGGGCGATTATTTTTGAATCGGCCGCCTCCGAACGCATCAGCGACGGATCCAACGCCACACCGTCCACCTCCCATCGGTCGTGATGGACATCAACAATTCCCCCTTCGGCAGAAAGTTCCAGATCAAGACGGGTGGCTTTTTTAAGACTCCCGTCATGAACGCTGAAATGATACCGGTGGACCCGGTGGCCATCCGGAAGATTGCGCCCTTCGTATTCACCCGTCACATCTTCCACACGGCCGATGCCAAAAGTTCCTTCGGCGCGGACGCGCTCGACGGGATAAACCATGTTCCAGTGCGGCGGGGTGTAGAACAACTCAAGCCCCTTCTCGAATCCGCGCACATGGCGCATCCTCGGCCA
>JACQOY010000036.1 GCA_016207765.1 Deltaproteobacteria bacterium
CAACGGCAGAGGGGGCCTCTTCGCCCCCGACCTCTCCACGGTGGGGGCGCGCCGCGATGCCAGGTGGCTGGCCGAACATTTTCGCGACCCCCAGGCGGTCTCTCCCCATTCGCTCATGCCCCGCTTGAATCTCCTGCCGGATGAAACCGATCAGCTGGTGGCTTTTATGGGCACTTTGGGCGGAAGCGGCCCCTTTACGGAAGAGGCCCCGAAATTGTTCGCCGAACATTGCGGCGCCTGCCACAACCTGGACGGCCAAGGGGGAGATACCGGCCCCGAGTTAACCACCATCCGTACCTACCGCGACAAGGGAACCGTTTATACCTACATCCGGGACCCCGCCTCCATGAACCCCGGCTCGATCATGCCCGGTTTTCAAAGTGTCCTGACCGATGCGCAGATCGAGGACCTTTCCCGCTACCTCATGTCCTCACAGCGTAACCCGAAGTAAATTCACTTTTCAAAAACTGACCTGAATCATGGTCTCATCTGATCGCGATCATGGCTGAACATGCCTGGAAAGAGAAATATAAAGGAGGCATGAGGAAAATATCGGCGCAAATTTTCAATGGAATTAAACGGGGAACGATGTGGATTGCCCAATCGGAACATCTGCCTCGTGAGTCGCTCCCCGCGGCCCAAAAAACGGTCCCCTTCCTTGCCTGGCTTTTTGCCGGGGAGAGGCTGGAGTCGGCCCCCCCGGCGCGGAAAGATCCCGATCGCCGGAACTTTCTGATGTGGATCGCTTCCCCCGAAAAAATTGAGAGGTCGCCGGAGGCGGAAAAGGGGAACGACCGGCAGGGTTTCCTCCGCTGGCTGGTCTCGCAGGAAAAACTCGGGCAAAAACCGGAAGGGGACGGCAAAAGAACAAATTTCCTGAAATGGATTTTTGGAAGGGAGCCTTTGTGAGCCTGCGTCATACAAAACATTATTTTCGCGCCGTCTTCCTCATCATCGGGGCGCTTTTTGCCTTTTTCATTGTCAGGGCCTTTTTGCTTCCCGGCAGTTTTGGGGAATTCGGATACTACCGGGGAGACAATGTGGCCGAACAGATGGCAAAGCCGGTCCGGTTTGCCGCCAGGGAGGCCTGCGCCGATTGCCATGGCGATATTTGGAAGACGCACCAAAGCGGATCGCACGCCCCCGTCCAGTGCCAGAATTGCCACGACGCGCTCGCCGTCCATTTTGACGTTGAAAAAGGGGAATTTATCGGGAAAATGCCCATTCAGCGGACATCGAAACTCTGCCTCCGTTGTCACGACGATCTCCCCTCCCGACCGGATGGCTTTCCGAAGATTGATCTGGAAGATCACCTGAAAGATATCCCCGATGCGCACAAGCCGGAGGTCTGTTTTCAGTGTCACCAACCGCACAGTCCGAAGATTGGGGACCAAGGACCAGTGACTCGTGACCAGTGACCAGGGACCAAGGACCAGCGATTCAGAATTTTATGAATAAAAAAGAAGGAAAAATTGACGAGAAACCGGAAGAAATGGGGCGGCGTGACTTCATCAAAAAGGGGTGCGAAATAGCCGCCGGCACAATGTTTGTGGGGCTTCTGCCGTTCAAGTCGGCACGGGCCGAAAAAGAAGTCGAGCGAATCCCCCGTCCCGAGGGGCACCCCGACTACAACTGGGAAGATCACCTGTATGCCTATGTGATCGATACGCGAAAATGCATCGGTTGCGGGATGTGCGTCCAAGCCTGCCGGAAAGAAAACAATGTGCCGGAAGGTTTTTACCGCACCTGGGTGGAGCGGTATGAAGTATCGGCAGAGGATGCCATCAAGGTAGACTCGCCGCACGGAGGAGAAAACGGATTCACAGCCGATACCCCCGGCTTCAATGTGAGCAAGGGCTACTTTGTCCCCAAGATGTGCAACCACTGCTCCAACAGCCCATGCACGCAGGTCTGCCCTGTGGGGGCCTCGTACAAAACCAAGGAGGGGGTTGTCCTGGTGGATGACAAACGTTGTGTCGGATGCGGCTACTGCGTTCAGGCCTGCCCTTATGGAAGCCGGTTTTTGAATCCGGTGACAAAAACAGCGGAGAAATGCACCTGGTGCTACCACCGCATCACCAGGGGGCTCAAACCCGCTTGCGTGCAGGCGTGTCCTGTCGGGGCGAGGATGTTCGGAGATGTCAAAAAAGAGGATGATCCGGTGCGCAAAATACTGGCCAAGGAGAGGATTCAGGTGTTGCAACCGGAAAAACTGACCAAGCCGACCTGCTTTTACATCGGACTGGACAAGGGGGTGCGTTGATATGGAATATTCGTTTCTCTTTCCCAACGACATGCACATTCACTGGAGCCTCATGATTGTGATGTACCCCTACATCACGGGGCTGGTGGCGGGGGCCTTTGTGGTGTCAGCCCTCTACCATGTGTTCAACATCGAAGTCTTGAAACCCGTGGGGCGGCTGGCCCTTTTGGCCTCGTTTGCCTTCCTTTGTTTTGCCACGCTCCCCCTCTTGAACCATCTGGGGCATCCCGAACGAGCCATGAACATCATGATGACCCCAAATTTTTCGTCCGCCATGGCAGGATTCGGCATCATCTACAATTTTTATCTTCTCCTCCTGACGCTGGAGGTATGGCTTGTCTATCGCGTCGACATCATCGAGTTTGCGAAGACCTCCCGTGGATTGAAGCGTCTTCTCTACAAGACCCTCGCCTTGGGTGTTTATAACGTCAGTCCGCAGGCGCTCGCCCTGGACCACAAGCTGATCAAGATCCTCGCCGCCATCGGGATTCCCGGCGCCTGTCTCCTGCACGGCTATGTCGGTTTTCTCTTCGGCGCCCTCAAGGCAAACCCCTGGTGGTCCACCCCCCTCATGCCGATTATTTTCCTTTTTTCGGCGGTCGTCTCCGGTGTGGCGCTCCTGATCATCGTCTACCAGTTGTGCATGAAAGTAAGGGGCGAACCGATCGATCAGAATTGCCTTTCCGCCATGGCCAGACTCCTCTGGCTTTTCATGACAATCAGCGTCTCGCTCGAACTTTTGGAAATCATCACGCTGGCCTATGAACAGGCCGAGGAATGGGAGGTGATCGGCCCCCTGCTCAGCCACCAGCTCTCCTTCTCTTTCATTTCATTGCAACTCATTATCGGAGCCCTGATCCCGTTCATCCTGCTCATGATCCTGACCCTCATGAACCGTTACCTGCATGAAAGGGTAAGAAACACCCTTTCCTTTGTGGCCTCTCTCCTTTTGCTGATCCAGGTATTGTCCATGCGCTGGAATGTGGTGATCGGTGGCCAGATTTTTTCCAAAAGTTTCCGCGGCTTTCGCGATTATCAACCCCACTTTCTGGAAAAGGAGGGGATTTTGGCCGCCGTGATCATTTTTATCCTTCCCTTCATCCTTCTCTACGTCATCAACCGCTTTCTTCCGGCCTTCGACTCCCCCTCCGCTTCTCATAACGGTCATGACCCCTTGAAAAACGGGACTTTCGACTCCCCCGCGTGCTGTTACCCCAAAGCAGGAGGCCCCTCCTAGTAAGGGGAGATGATCCCCATCGTGTGATGTCTATCATGGTCAACCCTTCGAAAAAAAAGTATGATGTGGGTGATTGATCTCAACCCGTTTAAAAATCGGCTTTGTGGCCCTTTGCCTTGTCTTTTTCTTTCCGGCCTGCTCCCAGGTCAAACCGACCTCCCAGTCCGATGGAAGCGACGCCTCTCTTTCCCCCGATCCAGGCAGTTCCGCTATTTTTCCTCATGCCGATGGGTGGGCCGATCCCTCTTCCCACGGCCTTTGGGTCCTAAACAGTGGAGAAACCGTCTGCATGAGTTGTCATGAAGAAAACGCATCGACAACCTCGTCAACCACCCCCACTTGCGCCTCGTGCCATCCCCTCTTTCCGCACTCGGACGGCTGGGTCGACAGTTCATCGCACGGCGCTTATGTGATCGAATCGGGGGGAACCTCGGCCTGCGCCACCCAATGCCACGGCACCGATCTGGCGGGGGGCTTATCCGGTATTTCGTGCAACACCTGCCACGACATTTACCCGCATACCACCGACTGGGCGGAGGCCGCCAATCACGGGGCCTCGGCCGAAGGGGATGGAAAAGAAACCTGCACGGCTTGTCACGGCGACGATCTGGCCGGGGGATTCAGCTCTGTTTCCTGCACCCAATGCCACAGTTTGTACCCTCATGCCGACAACTGGTCCGAAGGGGATCAACATGGGGCAAGAGTTATGGCCGACGACACCTCGGCCTGCGCCACCCAGTGCCACGGCACCGATCTGGCGGGGGGCTTATCCGGCGTTTCGTGCACCTCTTGCCACAGCACTTATCCCCATTCCGGCAATTGGGCTTCTGCCGCTATTCATGGAGCGACGGCGGAAGGGGATGGAAAAGAAGCTTGCAAGGCCTGCCATGGGGATGACTACTCCGGGGGAATCAGCTCCGTTCCCTGTTCCCGTTGCCACAATTTGTATCCTCATTCCGACAATTGGGCCGACCCCTCAAGCCATGGTGAAACGGTCAATGCCAACGATTCTTCGGTCTGCGCCACCCAATGCCACGGCACCGACCTGGCGGGGGGATTATCCGATGTCTCCTGCAGTTCCTGTCATAGTCTTTATCCCCATTCCGACGGGTGGGGGGAATATTCCGGGCATGGGGCCTACGGTTTGACAAACTCAACAACAGAATGTCGGCTTTGTCATGGAACCGATTATCAGGGAGGGGACAATGGGAGTCCCTCCTGCTACACCTGCCATACAACCTATCCCCACTCAAGCGGGTGGAGCTCTGCCGATGAGCACGGGGTGGCCGCCTATGGAACCGGCAAAACAAGTTGCGCAACAGCCAATTGTCACGGCGTTAATTACGAGGGAAATGGGGCCACCGTTCCAAGTTGTTCCTCCTGCCACGCCAACTACCCCCACACCGATTCTTCGTGGGTTGCCGATGCCGCCTCAACCCATGCGACAACGTTCATCGAGGGAATACTTTCCGGATCGTCCACAATCTGCACGGAGTGTCATGGAACCGATTACACCGGCAACACCGGGGTCACCTCCTGTATTTCATGCCACACAAACGGGGTGACCCACACCAGCGGCTGGTCCGATGCAACAGGCCATGGTCAGTATTATTCCGGTTACTACACCGCGGCCTCCACCGATGCGAGTTGTCCGGATTGCCACGGTTCCGCGGTCACCTTCGATACGACACAAACCTTGAGTTCGCTGGAAAGTCAGTCGGATTGCTATGGTTGCCACTGGGCCTATCCGCACACGGGGTGGTCGGGGAGTAGTTACTCATGGGATGTCGACAGCGCGGCGAATGCCTGGGTGACCCATGCGCTCTACGCCCTCTACAGCCCTCTTCTGATTGATAGTTCCGGAAACACCCCCTCCTCACGACTGACCACCGCCAGTTTGCCGGCTGTCGAAAACACTTGCGGCGGAGGAACGGCTGGAAACTGCCACTACTCCGGGACCCGCAATCCATTAGACGATCCTTCTGCCTCCAATGTCTGCGGCGTGTTGTGTCATTGAAATTTGGGGTCTGTTGTTACTCGACCCCGTTGGTCCCGTGGCAGTCACTGCACCCGCTGATTCCCTCTTCCAAAACCTGGTCGTGAATCGACTCGATGTCGATACCGATTTCGGAACGGTCGACCAAATGAATATTCTCAAGATTGTGGCAGACGGTGCAGTCGGACCTCCCCCAACCGATCTCGTGCTCTCCCTCGGTCAAGACAAGCCCCTCTTCGGTGGAAAGAATGTCGCCGTAATCCTCGCCGTCGTTGAACTCGTCGCCGCCGCAGGAAAGGAGGAAAAGCAAAATGGGAATAAGAAGAAAAACAAACAAAGAGAGACCCTTTGATGAAGCAATTTTCGCTCCCGCCGGCCACATCTCCCTGCGAGACAATCCGACTCGGGGCGGCTTGCAAAAATTGCGAAGACAAAGGGTCTCTCTTTGTTTGCAACGTAATGACTGTTTCACAAATCCTCCTTTCCCGAGTGACACTGCTGACAGTAAGAAATGGAATGGCAAGCGTCGCAACGGCGCGGATTGGCCCGCGCCTCGATGGAATGAACATAGCGGAAGTTGCGTCGATGCATTTCTTCCTGAACGTCGTCCCTCCTCTGGTGGCAATTGATGCAAAACATGGAATCACTGTGGCACTGCGCGCACGATTCGGGGTTCTGCTTCGCGAATATTTGATGCTTCGCCTTCCAGTCGGCCTTGTGATCTTCAGGCTTGGGAATTTTCCCGTCGGGATGACACCGGGAACAGTCGTTGGAGGCCGGAAGAGGGGGATTGTCGCTGTTATGACAAACATGGCACCCCAGACGGTTGATCTTGTCGCGGTTCGTGAACGAAGCGGGATCGGCGTGGCATGTCTCGCACGAGACAACCCCCTCAAACATGGCTGTGTGCATTTCGTGGTTGAAAAGGTCGAACGGGTGCCGGGCCTTTTTCCCCTCAACCGCCAACGGGCATGAAAGAAAAAGGAGGACAAACGCGATGATTGAAAGGCTACTTCTTTTTGTTTTCAAATTTGTGATTAAAGGCATAGTCAATCCTGAAAGACCCCCTCACATCGTTGTCGAAAAAGACGTTTCGGTTCATTTCCCATCCCGCGGAAAGGGTCAACCCTTTGATCACCTCATAGCCTGTCCAAAGGCTTAACGTCGCGGCATTGCCGTTATGGTTGGTAACCTTTTCGTATTTGGCATAGTCGCCCGCCACGCTGAAGTAAAATCGCGGGGTGAATTGCTCGTGCAGAAGGGCCCTCACACCGTGAAGCGTCCCCCCGTAACTCTTCCGAAAATAGTAGCCGGGACTCAATAAAAGCCCTTCCTCTTCAAAGGTGATTTCAAAACCGGCATCGAGCAGATGGCCGGGACGGTGCGTTCCGGAGGTTATTTCCTCCCACTGATATGAATAACCCGAGACAAAATCAAGGGTGCGGCGAACAAGCGTCAGGGTAAAAGCTCCGCGCCCCGACAAGATGGGGCCTTCGGTGAAGGCCTCAAGAATCGATGGCCGCTCACTGTCACGGTTGACGTTGAAATAATTGAATTCGGTATTGAGGGAAAAGAGCCGTCCCACAGACAAATCGACCCCCGCCGTGCCGGCATTGATCACCTGACCCGTTGTGTCGTATTCAAAAAGTCCATAGAGGAGGGTCCGCGGAGAGTTCGACAGTTGGTATGAGAGGTTGGCGCCCGCCAGGATTTCATCATTCCCTCCGAAGCCGGTTCCGTTGACCTCCTCCTTCCTCCAGGAAACATGGATTTGCGCATTCGTCCTCGGAACATCCTTGAAGCCGATGGAGAGGCCGGTCAACAAGCCATCATCCCGGTTGAAATCCCCCTCTTCAACCGTCCGGGGAACCCCCGCATAAAGGGTAAAACCGACAATCCCCTTGGGCACAATCCTCATCTTTATCCCGTCAATAATGTCGGTGGAAAAACCTTGCGAGATGAATTGACGGCCGAAATCGAGTTTGAGGAGATCGATTGGATCCCAGCGGATGAGCGCCTGGTAGAGATCAAAGGCGTCCCGCCGGAGATTGAAATCGCGAAAGACCCGAAGATCGGCGGCGGTGGAGAAATGGGACTCTGTATCCTTGAAAAGCGCCCCCAGATAGCCGTTGACCGGCGTTTCCCGTTGCGACTGGTCATCCTCACGCACCTGTCCCGCCACAGAAGCGTCAAGATGAATCTCATCGGCCATTACCCGCGGGGAAAAAACCACCGGAGGGATAACGGCGAACAACCCACAAAAAAGGAAAAGAATCCTTTTGCCCGAAGCCAATGGAACGGATGGGTGACGAGGCATGGCAGTGATAGTATGTTTCTTTGGCTTTTTGTCCTATGATACAAGTCCTATGATATGGGTCATACCCTTCTTTTCCGTCCAGGGCCAGCCTGATTTTTGTTCCACTCTTTCCTTGAAAACGAATTATTTTTTTCATAGAGTGAAAACCCTATGCAACCAAAACAATTCTTCGCCTTCTTCTTTTTTCTGTTGATTTTCGCATCCTGCCGGAGCCGGGAAGCCCAACCAACCAACGAGGAACATGGAAACAGGCTCTACGAGGCGCACTGCGCCTCCTGCCACGGCGCAAAAGGGAACGGCAACGGACCCGCGGCCCCCTATTTGTGGCCGAAACCGCGCGATTTTACGGCGGGTGTTTTCAAATACCGGACCACGCGGGGGCCCTACCCCTCCGATACGGAATTGCTCGAGACAATGAAAAAGGGGATCCCCGGCACTTCGATGCCCGGATGGGATATATTGAAGACCAACGACTGGCGGGATATTCTCGCCACGGTAAAACGTTTCATCCCCCACATTGAGGATAGCGCCGCCGGCCCCTATATCGAGGTCCCTGTTGAGGCAAAGGCGACACTCGAATCGATTGAAGAAGGGAAAAAATTGTACGAGACGGCCGGTTGCCCCGCCTGCCACGGTCCTCAGGGGCATGGTGATGGTCCTGCCGCGCAGATTTTAAGGGACATTTGGGGGCAAACAATTTCACCGCGGGATTTGACGCACGGGCCGCTTAAATGGGGCAACCTGAACAAAGAAATCTATCGCACCCTGCTGATGGGGATCCCCGGGACCCCCATGCCGGCCCATGAGGGGACTTTCACTCCGGCGCAGATTTGGTCGCTGGTCCATTACATCAAGGCGATCCAGAAAATGCCCGCTGATTACAACCCCTCCGATCCCAAGCGGTACCTGATCGACGTGGTCCAAATCGACGGGGAATTGCCCGATGATCCGGCGGCCAACGCCTGGCAAAAGGCAAAAGGGGTTCCTGTTTTTCTCAAACCTCTCTACAGCGCACCGAACATCCCGGAATGGCTGACGGTCAAGGCCCTTTCCAATGGAAAAGAAACAGCCTTTTATATCTCTTGGGAAGACGACCTCCCCGACATGAAAGAGGGAAGAAGCGACGGGGTTGCCGTGCAACTTCCCACAAAAGAAATTTCCGATCCCTCCGAGCTCCCCTATCTGGGAATGGGACATTCCGGCAATCCGGTTGAAATCTGGAAATGGGAACCGGGGGGCTTAAGAAGATTTGCCTCAAACGGCATCGGCACCCCTTTAACGCTTCTTCCTTCTGAAGCGGAGAAGGTGCATGAAAAGGGGGCCTACGACAACGGCCGATGGCATGTGATCCTCAAAAGCTCCTCTTTCAAGAGCGGCGGTTACCTTTCGTTTGCCTTGTGGGATGCCGATATCATGAGTCATGCCGGACCCGAAACTTTTTCGGAGTGGATGCAGTATTCCCCTTCGGCAGAGGGAGATTGAAAAGAAGGCCGATCGAAAATCAACATGATCTAAGTCATATTTTCCTCTGCATGATTTTGTGGTAGCGGCTCTTATGGATAAAAAGCAGATAGCCGTCGTTTCCGGACCTCTTGTCCGGGTGTATGTTTACGTCGCGCTCTTCGGCATTCTGGTCCCGCTCTCTTTCGCCCTGATCCTTGCGGCAAAATTTGTCTGGCCCGATTTTCTGGGAACCATTTCCTGGCTTCAGTTCGGCCGAATCCGTGTTTTTCACACAAACGGCGTGATCTTCGGATGGCTGGGGCTTTCTTTTTTTGGAATCCTCAACTACTGCGTCCCCAAGCTGGCAGGGCGCCCGCTCCTTTCCGAAAAACTGGCCTGGATCACCCTTTACGTTCTGGTTGCAGGTGTGGGCATCGGATTGATTGCCGAACTGGCCGGAGGAATGCAGGGGATCGAATATGCCGAATTTCCCTGGTACGCCGACATCATCTTCGCCGCCGGTTTTGTCATGGCGAGCATCAACTATCTCGGCACCCTTTTCAAATCGGACGAAAAACAACTCTACGTCAGCTCGTGGTATTTCATCCTCGGTTTTTCCTTCACTGTTTTCAATTATGTGATGGGTAATGTCATCCCCGCCTATTTTGCGCCGGGGGCGGCCGGCGCCGCCATCACCGGATTGTGGATCCACAACGCCGTCGGCCTTTTTGTCACGCCGATGGGGGTGGGGATTGTCTATTTCATCCTTCCGGTTCTGCTGGGAAAACCGGTCTACAGCCATCTCTTGTCGCTCCTTGGTTTTTGGACATTGGCTTTCTTCTACCCTCTCGGCGGATCACACCACTATTTTTTCAGCCCCATCCCGTGGTGGGTGCAGGTACTGGCGGTTCCACTCACCGCCGTTCTCTTTGTGGTTGTGGTGACGGTGGTCTACAACTGGTTTATGACCCTTAAAGGATCGTGGGGGGAAATCCCCAAATCACCGGCGCTGGCCTTTATGGTCACCGGCATATTCGCCTACATGGCGACATGCACGCAAGGCCCCTTTCACGCCTTTCTTTCGGTTCAAAAAGTGATCCACTTCACCGATTGGGTGGTAGCCCACGCGCACCTGGCCCTCTTCGGCGCTTTTTCCTACTGGGTGATCGGAAGCATCCTTTATCTGTGGCCTTTTGTAACCGGCAAACCGCTCGTCTCGCCCGGCCGCCAGTGGACCTCTTATTGGCTTCTGACCCTCGGTTTTTATGTCTTCTATTTCGCTCCGATAACAGCCTCCGGTCTCCTTCAGGGTTACTATTGGATAACAGGGGCGCCGTTTGCCGATTCGGTGATTAACTCCGGACCTTTCTGGTTTGCGCGCCTGATCGGCGGCGTCCTGATGTATGTCGGCATGGTGCTGTTCGCACGGGAACTGTTTGTCTCGGCCAAAGGGATTGCCAAAAAAGCTCATTCGGGGGCTATGGGAGGCTCCGCATGAACCGGTTTGAACGCTTCGAGGGGATTTTTCTTGTCGCCGGCATCGGCTTTTTTCTTCTTTCGTTTTTGGGAATGGGGCTGGCGCCGTGGACCACTCTCAAAAAACTCAAAATGATCCCTGAAGGAACGGGGCGAACGGCCGAGGAGGAACTGGGGAGAACCATTTTTATCCACGAGGGATGCTGGCACTGCCACACGCAGTTCGTTCGGCCGGTTGCGGGGGAACCCCGACGGTACGGCCCGGTGTCTCAGGCGATGGAACACATCAATGAAATCCCCCAGCTGTTCGGCACCCGCCGAGTCGGCCCCGACCTTGCGCGCGAAGGGGGCAAAAGAAGCAATGATTGGCACCTCGCCCATTTTTACAACCCGCGTTTGACGGTCCCCTGGTCGGTCATGCCCGGTTTTCCATGGTTCTACAAAAAAGAAGGGGGAAAAATCATCCCGACCGAAAAGGCCAAAGCCCTCACGGCCTATATGCAGTCACTGGGAAAATCGGCCAAGGCCCAAATGGAAAAAGCGGAGGAGGAATACCGGAAAAACTTCCGCATCGGCTCCATCCTCCCCCCGGGCGATGATCTTCTGGAAAGGGGCAAGGAGTTGTTTGCCGAAGAATGTAGCGGCTGTCACGGCCCGCAGGGAGACGGCAACAGCGAGGCGAATAAACTGCTTCTGCCGGCTCCCGCCGACCTGACCGAGGATAATCCAACGCCCGAATATGTTTACACGGTTCTCCACAAGGGAATCCCCGGTTCCGCCATGCCTCATTTTCGCGACTGCCCGGAGGAAGACATTTGGGCGCTTTCTTACTATGTTGTCTCTCTGGAACCAAAGGAGAAAGAACCGGTGATACCTCCTCCCTCCCCCGAAGTAATTGACCGCGGCAAGGAGATCTTCTCCACCACCTGTGCGGTCTGTCACGGAGCGGAAGGGCGCGGCGATGGACCAGCCGGGATCGCGCTCAAACCGTCCCCACCTGATTTCCATGGCATGAGGCCGTCCTTCCGCCATATCGTGGATACCTTGTCAAAGGGGATTCCGGGAACCGCCATGGCCCCCTTCGTTCAGCTTTCCGCCGGGGACAAGGAGGCTCTCGCCTTTTATATCCGGTCATTGTATACTGCCGGGGAAAAACAATGATGATTCATCTTAAACAATGGGGGAGGAAAATTCTGTTTACGGGAATGTTTTGCATTCTTGGCGGCGGCAATGCCTTGGCCTGTCCTTTTTGCAATATTGACGGATGGGTGGTGCGTAATTTTGTGCTGACCGTTTTCGGACTCGCGTTGACCGGTTTTTTCTTTCTTCTGATCTGGTCGATAAAAAGGGGGCAGTACAAAGACCCCGAGGCTCCGAAATACCGTCTTCTGGAACTCGACCGAAAGACGGGGGTGCGTCTTTAAAGGAGACGGAATATGCCTCAGACAGCCGGCTCAAGCAATCCACAATCGTCCCATGGCAACCATAGACTTCCGTTGTGGCTTAAAATTCTCTGGCTGGCCGCCGTGGCGGGAATCGTCGCCTATATCATCCGCAACCTCTCCCAGCCGCCATTTTCCATCCCTTAAGCCGCAGAGAACCTGTCATCCTCCCACTTTCAGCGTTAATCCCACCGCGCCGCATAATTTAACCAGATTTGACAATCGGATATCCCCCCCTTTTTTGAATTTATTCAGGGTCATGGCGCTCAAGCCTGTTTTTTCGGAAAGAGTTCGGAGAGTCATCGACATTTCGCGGCATTTGGCAAAAACCATCCTGCTTGCATCCGATGTGTTTTGAACAACCGTTTCTTGCAACACCGGCGATTCTGCCAAACCCAAACCGCTTCGCTGTACAAAAACACGACATTGCGGATCTATTTCAGCCAATTTTTCCATATTCTTTTTTTCAAGCCGGCTGGATAGAAGAAATTGGGTCAATAGCGGTGTAATCTCCTTGAGCAGGAGGGCAACGTTATTTTCACTATTTACAAATTTTGTTTTCCTGTACTCCGTTCGTTCACCAACATACCCCAATTCGTTGCAGACCAAGCTCAAAAAAACCTCGAGTTTGTCATCTGTCGGCGCCCGGTCAAAATCGATCAGCAGATAAGGTTCCGCAATTTTCCAGCGGGCAACCCTGGATTTTATGGAAAGTTGCAGGGCGTTGATGAATTGTTCAATCTCTTCCTTTGAAGGATTCATGGCTTCCTCCGGTATAATTGGGTGACATCCTGGATGCTGGTACAGTTCAGCGCCCGATGAATCCGGTTGACAAGGGCTTCGGTTTGCACTGCCGACCGTAACGGCACCAGCTTGGACACCCCACCGCCGACAAGATCGGTCATTCTTTCGCTGACAGGAACCTTGAAACGCTTTTGCAGTTCCCTCCTCCCTCCTGCTTCATAGTACGAAAGATAATCGGGCATGCTTCCCGAATATTCCATAAAACAGTGGGAAGAATCGATCAGGACTATCTCGCCGTTGACATAGTCACAAAGATAATTGGCATCGTGCCGATCAGCCTGCCCGGTTATCCAGTCAAAGAGGGCGCATTCAAAAACATTTTCCGTTTTGAAATCCGTCTTCCCGTAAAAAGTCTTGTAGGTTCTTGCGTCGGGCAAATCCAGCCACCGCTGGACCGTCGCATGATCATCGATGAGCCACAATTCCGGCACGCGAAGCCCCAAAGAGCGGGCCAGGCAAAAGGCCCAATACTCTCTTTCGGCCAGCGAGCCCTGTTTGGGATCAATCTGGCACTCCTTGTGATTTCGGGGAGATACCCTTTTCAGAAAAAGCTTTCCCTCGGGGGTCTGATACAGCTCCTGCACGGCCGATTGGCCGCGGGAGGGATAATTTTTGGTTGCCAGGGGAAGAGGACATCCCCCGGCAATAAGCCTTTTAATGTCCACCGGGGTTAAAAGAGGAGATCCCATACTA
>JACQOY010000039.1 GCA_016207765.1 Deltaproteobacteria bacterium
AAAATTTTTATCAGAATCAAAAAAACCATGACCCAAGATACGGCTACTTCCATTCCTAAAATTATTGATGACCAGTTCCGTGTTGAAAAAATGCTGGGGGAGGGGACATTTGCCCGGGTCTTTAAAGTTCGTCGCGGGAAAGAGATCTGGGCCCTCAAACTTCTGAAAAAACCTCTCAGCGGTCAAAACGGGGAAGCCTGGATTGAGGCCTTCCGGTTCGAATTTTCACTCCTTAAAGATATCATTCATCCGGCTGTCGTCAAAATCGGCGATTTTGGATGGGATAAACAGCTCGAATCGATTTATTTTACCGAAGAATTGGTCGAAGGGACTCCTCTCGATGAGTTCACCAAAGAGTGCGATCCCCAGGTGGGAGAGGCGCTCTTTATTCAGTGTCTTGAGGCGCTGGATGCCATTCACCGGGCGGGGGCGGTGCACGGTGACGTCAAACCATCCAATATATATGTTGTTGAAGGGGCCGGGGGATCCAGGGATCCGCAGATCAAGATTCTTGATCTCGGCATCGCCCATCCCAAGTTTCAACTCATTGCCGGGACTCCTTCGTATTTTGCCCCGGAAAAGGTGTTGAACGAGTCGGTGGACGAACGGTCCGATCTTTATTCCCTCGGAGTGACCTTTTATTATTGTCTGACGGGATCAAACCCGTTTGTACGAGCCAGCCCGACCGAAACACTGCGGGCGCAGGTCTCGGTTATTCCCCCCGCCCCTGGTTCCATCAACCCGAAGATATCCCCCTATTTAAACCGAATCCTTTGTCGTCTTTTGGCCAAAAATCCGCGCGATCGTTTCGTCAATGCCAAAGAGGTGTTGACTGAACTGGATTTCGAAAAGGGGGTGCCGAAGGCCACCAGTGGCGTGGCCACCGGTGGCGTGGCCACCAGTGGCGTAGCCGCCGCTCCCCCCGTCCTGATTTCCGAAAAATGGGTCGGCCGGGCAAAGGCCGTCGAGGGAATCAGGAAATGGGTCGATTCCGGAAAGGGAGGATTGTTGCTGATCGCGGGCGAAGCGGGAATCGGAAAGAGCCGCCTTTTGAATGAAATGAGGTACGAATTGGAGCTCAAAGGGTTTCCCGTTCGAACCGATTGTTCTTCCGTGGACGCGCGCATGCCGGCGGAGATGGTTTTTTTAATCGATATGAACCGGTTCGATCCCGCGGGGCTTCAGCCCTTGATCGGCAAGAGCTGGAAAGGAATTGTCGCTCTTCTGCCGGACGAAGCCGAAAAAGCCTCCCAATGGGGGGCCGAATATTCCCTGCCGGTTGAAACCGTGACGCTCGAACCGATGACCCGTGATGATGTCCGGCGGCTGATTGCCCTCTCAACCCGCGACGAAAATCCCCCGGCTCTTTTGGTTGATCCCCTTTATGCCGAAACGAAGGGACACCCGGGGACGACTGTTTCCCTTCTTTTGGCCCTCTGTCGGGCCGGAAAACTGGTGGGACCGCACGGTGAATGGAATCTGGCCCTTTTCCGCGAAGGGCTGGATTACGCCACCCTCGAAATGACCCCTTCCGAGCGCGACCAGCTTCTCTCGCATCTGGGGAGGGATAAGCCGCTTGAAAAGGCGGAGCTTCTGATCGAGGCATGTGATGAAAAACTCAAGCTTGGCCGTTTCGACGAGGCGGCTTTGTTTTTTGACGAGGTGGAGGATCTCATCAAAATTCTGCCCCGAGGGGAAGACCGCCTTAAATTGCGGATCGCCCTTTTGGAAAAAAGGGGATGGAAATCGATCCGTGAGGAAAATTTCGATGCCGCAAAGCGTGAACTGGAGGTGGCTCTCGGTCTTCTGGAAGAACTTGAAGATTCGCCGGAGGGTGGTTTTTCCTCCGTTATTTCCCTTCGGGTGAGGAATTATTACGCCTTTGTCCTGATGCACGAGGGGAAGGCTGTAAGGGCGGTCGAAATTTTCCGGAAAACCGAAGAGGAATGGGAAAAACTTCCCTCCGATGAAGATCGGAGAAAGGTCACCAACAACGACCTTGCGCTGGCCCTGATGCAACAGGGGGAGTGTGCCCAAGCCGCCAATTTTTTGGAGGGGCGGCTCCCTTTTTACGAGGAGCTGGCCGATTCCGCCCTGAAAAACCGGTGTCATTACAATCTGGGTGAATGCTTTCTCAAATTGGGGGATCACCAACGGGCCATCGAACATTATCAGGCGTCTGTCCAGGGGGCCCGCCCGGCGCGCCAGTGGGATCTGTTGTTGCGTGCCTACAACGGTTTGGGAAATGCCTACAATCTGCTCAAGGATGTGGATGCAACATTGGCCAATTACCAAAGGGCGCTGGATTTGGCGCGTTACCTCAAGGATTGGGCGGCCGCCAGCGCTGTGGCCCAGAACATGGGGGTGATCCAGCAGGAATTGGGACAAACCGCCCGGGCGGAAAAAAACATCACTCTCTCACTTCAAATGCTGAAACAGGTCACCGAGATGACTCCCCACATCCGTTATCTCAAGGCCCGGGCTACCCTCGAATTGGGTGAGGTCGAGCGCCAGCAGAGGCAGTTTGACAAGGCCCGAACCCTGTTTGGACAAGCCTCCCAATTGGTCATGAACGAAAAAGGGCTTGAGGATTTTGTGTTTTGGGTGATGCATTCGCAGGCTCTTTTGGCTTTGGATGAAGACCGTCCGCAGGAATTTTCCCGTCTCTATCCGGAGCTTTTGCACCACGCGGTTGGTGATGAGCAAAAAAAACGGGTCGAATTTTTGAAAAAACGCTCGCCGGTTGACCCGACTCTTCCCCAGTTTCAGGGGAGCGGGGAGGTGCGATCGGAGTGGAAGTCGGATCGGGGAGGTATTGTCCGGAGGGAGAGCAGTGGCCCCCTCCAAATGCCTCCTTTGCCCCCGAAAATTCCCCATGTCCGTCCGGACAATGATCCTTTTCTGGCGGTTTTGCAAATAAACACCCTTTTGGGAACTGAGCGCGATCTTCAGGCTCTTTTGTCTTTGGTCCTGCAATGCGCCCTGAACCTTTCGAAAGCCGAAAGCGGCCTGATCCTTCTTGCCGATGAAAGGAGGGAGCTGTCGGTCGCCGCCTCGCGCAACATGGAAGTGGACGACGATCTTTCCCAGGTCAGCCGTCAGGTGGCCGGGAAGGTTCTGGAAACGGGGAAGGCGGTCTGCTCCGACAATGCCCTCAATGACCCCGAATTCAAAAACTACCGATCGGTGATGCTCATGGGGCTTAAGTCGATTTTTTGTCTCCCGGTCCGATCAGGCGGAAAAGTGATCGGTGTTTTGTATCTTACGCACCGTTTTCAGACTTCCCTTTTCAACGCCGAGACAATGGAGGTGATGCAGGTTTTTGCCGATCAGGCGGGGATGGCCCTCTCGCACGCCCAGTTGCTGGCGCAGATTGAAGAACAAAACAGAAAACTCGAAAACCGTCTCGCCGTTGCCGATGAACAGATCGAGACCTTCCAAACGCTCCTGCGCGAAAAAAGCCTTGAGAAGCGTCATCCCTATGCCGAAATTATTTCAAAAAGTCCGGCCATGGAGAGGGTGTTTGGCCTTCTTGACCGGGTGACCGCAACGAATCTTTCGGTTCTCATTCATGGTGAATCGGGAACGGGAAAAGAGCTGGTGGCGCGGGCTCTGCACAAAAACGGTTCCCGCGCCGACGGCCCTTTTGTCGCCATCAACTGCGGAGCTCTTCCGGCCAATCTGATCGAATCGGAACTTTTTGGATACAAGGCGGGGGCCTATACCGGGGCGGTGCGAGACAAACCGGGCCTCTTCGAGATGGCGAAGGGGGGGGTTCTTTTTTTGGACGAGATTGGGGAACTGGATGTGACCCTTCAGGTAAAACTCTTAAGGGCGGTTCAGGAGAGGGAGATCATGCGGCTGGGAGATACCCGGCTTATTCCCATTGATGTCCGGATTGTTTCGGCCAGTCTGAAGAATCTGAAGGAAGAACTGGCCCGAAAAAAATTTCGGGAAGATCTTTATTACCGCATTGCCGAAATTCAGATCGATCTTCCCCCGCTTCGCGAACGGTGCGAGGACATCCCGCTTCTTATCCATCATTTTGTGGAGCAGTTTGCCCGGGAGCAGGGGCTTAAAAAAAACCCGGCGGTGGCGAAAGATCTTTTACGCCTCTTGGTCGAGCATCGCTGGCCGGGAAACGTCCGCGAACTGGCCAATCGGGTTCGGGTGGCCTGCGCTTTATCCGACGGCAAGGTTGTCCGCATCGCCGATTTGCCCGAAGCGGATCGCCTTCTCCTTGTGGCGGGTGAGGGAAAAAAGACAATTGTCCCCCCCGGTGGAAGTCAAAGGGTTGACAGGAAAAAATTCTTCGGGGATCTTTTGAGGGGCAAGAAAAAGTGGAAAGAGATTGAAAACATCATCATGGCAAAAGCGCTGTTAAAAAGCGGTTTTGACGTGGTGGTTGCGGCGCGAGCCTTGGGAGTTGCGCAAGCAACGCTTTACAATCGCCTGCGGCGCGAGCGGTTCCGCGCCCGTAAATCAGAGTTTGAAGTGCTTCCTTTTATTTTGAGCGAGGGAATCCCCCTGGAGATACTCAAGCGCGAGGTGTTTTGCCTTGCCTATGAATTGAACGAGGAACGCCCCTACCACGCCGCGCGAAGTCTGGGGGTATCTCCCGGAATGTTTTACCAGTGGGTGGAAAAGAAAGTTTAAGCCACCGGAACGTCGCGGTCCATGACGGTCTTGCGTCCATCGGACTTGGCGTTTTCGATGGCCTTCTCAACGATCTGCTGAAGGCGCTGGGTTAAGGCCTCCATTGTCGAAGCAGAGGTGTTGCAATCCCCTTTTTCCTTGATGAATTTTTTGACCTTTGATGCGATAACAAGAAGTTCGCTCATTATTTTGTATGTTTCACGCTAAGGTGAAACATCCTCCGTGGTGAGATACGCCCTTGGACAATTCAACAAATTTCACAGCAAAGATCCTTTCTTTACGGTAAAATGTTGCTACATGTCCGGGTATGATGCCATGAATTGGGCCAAACTTAAGGATTTTCGGCAAAATGGCAAGGAATTTTTATCAACTCATTGATCACACGGCCGATATTGGTATCGAGGTGACAGCCCATACCAAGGGAGAATTATTCACCAAGGCGGCGTGCGCCTTTTGCGACCTGATCTGCAATTTGAAGACCGTCAGACCGGTTGTCGAACGAAAGATCGCCGTTATTCGCGACAACCCCGCGCATCTTCTGCAGGCGCTCCTTAACGAACTTCTTTATCTCTTTGAGACAAAGCATGAACTTTACCCGGAAGTGGTCCGGCTGAATTTCAAGGACAACGGGTTGACGGCCGTTGTGCGCGGCGAGAAGATCGATCCGGCGCGGCATGAAATCAAAACAGGGATCAAGGCGGTGACGTTTCATCAGTTGGAGGTAAAAGAAGAGGGGGGAGTCTGGAAAGCCAGAGTGATATTTGATGTCTGAACAAAAATTCACAGGCCCAGTCGAGCGGATCGACGAAAACCGTATTCGCATCCCCAAAAGCGGGAATATGCGGGTGGACGGCATCGTGTATGTCGATGAAACCCTCCACGAGGGGATCAAAGACGACATGTGCCTTCAACAGGTGGCCAATGTCGCCACCCTCCCAGGCATTCTCAAGGCCTCCATTGGAATGCCCGATATCCACTGGGGTTACGGATTTCCCATCGGTGGTGTCGCCGCCTTTGATCTGAACGAAGGGGTCGTTTCTCCCGGCGGTGTCGGTTATGACATCAACTGCGGCGTGCGACTCCTTCGAAGCAATTTAACAAAAGATGAGGTGAGGCCCGAACTCAAAACCTTGGTTGGTGCCCTCTTTCACAAAATTCCCTCAGGGGTCGGCTCCAGCGGGACTTTTCCGCGGCTCTCGGAGGGTGATTACAAAAAGGTATTTGTAAAAGGGGCCGCCTGGCCGATTGAGCATGGCTACGGCGACAGCGATGATCTCAAACACCTTGAAGCGGAAGGGTGCATCCCGCATGCCGACCCCGATTTGGTCACTCCGCGGGCCAAAAAGAGGGGGGCAGACCAGCTTGGAACGCTCGGTTCCGGCAATCATTTTCTGGAAATTGACTATGTGGCCCGTATCTTTGACGAGGATATTGCCTCTCAATTGGGGCTTTTTCAAGATCAGGTTTGTGTCACAATCCATTGCGGCTCGCGCGGCCTCGGACATCAGACCTGCGAGGACAATCTGGGGATAATGCTCGCCGCGGCGCGGAAATACGGCATCAATCTTCCGGACAGTCAGCTTTGTTGTGCGCCGATCAAATCAAACGAGGGAAAAAACTATCTGTCAGCCATGGCGTCGGCGGCCAACTTTGCCTTCGCCAACCGTCAGGTGATTGCCCATCTGGTGCGGCGCGTCTTTTCCCATATTTTCAAGAAGAGCGAAGGTGAGTTGGGAATGAATGTCGTCTCTGACGTCTGCCACAACATCGCCAAATAGGAAAAACATCTCGTGGATGGAAAGGAGCGAATGGTTTGTGTCCACCGCAAAGGGGCCACACGGGCGTTTCCGCCGGGGCATCCCGAAACGCCGGAGGCGTATCAGAAAACGGGCCAGCCGGTTTTGATTCCCGGCGACATGGGACGGTATTCTTATGTGTTGGTCGGCACGGGCCAAGCCTTTGAAGAGGCGTTTGGTTCTTCGTGTCACGGCGCCGGACGGCTGATGAGCCGAAACAGGGCATTGAAGAGCGTTCGCGGCCGTAATGTCGCGCGCGAGATGGAACAACGCGGAGTGATTGTGCAGGCCGACAGTTATCGGACCCTTGGCGAGGAAATCCCGGAGGCCTACAAGGATGTCGCCCAGGTTGTCCGTGTTGTGGAAAACGCGGGGCTCGCCAAAATCGTCGCCCAGCTCAAGCCGATCGGGGTGGTGAAGGGGTAAATGCGCGGAAGTTGCAGGGTAATAATCTAATGCTTTTCCAAAATCTCAAAAATCTTGTCGTACGTTCCGCTGTCCTGTTGTTTGAATGACGCGAGATATTTTTGGGCCTCCTGATTGTTGGGGTCGATCTCCAGCACTTTTTGATAATACCGTTTGGCCCCGTCCTTTTGGTCCTGTTTGGCGTACATCCGCGCAAGGGTTAAAACCAGATCGAGCCGGGCTTCGGCGGTCAAATCGGGGTCATTGGAGCGAAGCGCCCGTTCGTAATAAGCGGTGGCGGTCAAGGTGTCGTCTTTCGAAAGGGCCAGATCGCCCAGAAGTTTAAGCAACCAGAAACTCTCCGAACTTTTTGCGGCCTTTTCCAGATGGGATAAAGCCTTTTCTGTCTGCCCCATCATGTAGAGGGCCCTGCCGTAATTTTCATCGAAGGTGCGGTTGTAACGGTGATCGGTATTGGCCTTGGAGAATTGCGCCTTTGCCTGTTCGTAATACTGGACGGCGGAATAGTGGGAGCCGAGGGCTTCGTAACTCAAGGCGAGTTTGAAATAGACGAGCGGCGATTGACAGCCAAGCCCCACCGCCTTTCTTAAAAATTCGATTGTGTTTTCGGTGTCTTGCCGATCGAGCATCTGAAAACCTTCTTGGACAAAAGAATCCCATTCGGGACTGGTGTGTGGGCTCTTTTTGTAGTCCTTGTAATCCTCCGCCGCGTAAGAGGTGGGAGGGGAAGCGGTTTGGGTGTTGGCAAGCCCCGGGAGGAACAGAATAATAACCAGCGAAAGTAAAGTTAAGCACTTGAACATACTTGGGAATATTACGCTTGCATTGTAACATTTGCCCATGCTATCACCAAACGCTTTTTATTCAATTCACACGCTTTTCTCGGCCACCTTGGTTCATTCGCCTTTAAGCGGATGTTGGGGGGTTGGGCCAGCTTTAAGGCTCCCGGAAAAGCGGAGGAATACTAGCAAGTCCAAAGAGATGTTCTCGTGAGAACTTGCTAGTACTACAGGACCGTTTGATAGTCCTCCCGGACTATCAATTAAATTTGCGGTCCTGTTAGTAAACCTAAAGGAGAAACAATGATTCAGATTTCAATTCAAGAAATGCTCGATGCTGGTGCCCACTTTGGTCACCAGACCCGCCGCTGGAACCCCAAAATGAAGCCCTACATATACGGGACCCGTTCCGGGGTTCATATTATCGATCTGCAACAGACCTTGACGCTTTCGCAAAAGGGTTTGGGTTTCCTCGAAGAGGTGGTGGGCCGCGGGGAAGATGTTTTGTTCGTGGGGACCAAGAAACAGGCGCAAAAGGTCGTGGAAGAAGAGGCCAAGCGGTGTTCCATGCCTTATGTGACCCACCGCTGGATGGGGGGAACGCTCACCAATTTTCAAACGATCAAAAAGAGCGTGGATCGTCTTATTGATATCGAAACGCGCCGGACCAACAACGATTTTCAGGGGTATACGAAAAAGGAGCTTTTGGGAATCGACCGCGAAATTGAGAAACTTCTTTCGGCCTTGGGGGGCATTCGAAACATGAAGATCCGTCCCGGCGCCCTGTTCGTGGTCGATCCGGGCCAGGAGCGAATTGCGGTTCATGAGGCGCAAATTCTTGAAATTCCGGTGGTGGCCATGACCGATTCCAACTGCGATCCCGATCCCATTAGTTATCCCATGCCGGCCAACGACGATGCGCTTCGTTCCATTCAGCTGTTTACGGCACGGGCGGCCGATGCCTGCCTGGCCGGCCTCGAAAAAAGGGAACTTCGAGCCCGTGAGGAAGGGGTGAAAGGGGGGGGGGAGATGAAAAAGCGTCCGGGGCGCAAGTTCCAGGAAATGGAAGGGGGGGCTGGAAAGGCCTATGTCTCCCGTGTCGACAAGTTCGAGGAAGGGGAAGCGGTCGAAAGCTTCTCTGCGGCAGTGACAAAGGAGGAACCGACTTCGATAGCGGAGGAATTGGCGAAAGAAGAGACGGCGGAGGAGAAGAAAAAGGAAGAGTAAAATGTTAATCACCGCTCAACTGGTAAAAGAACTTCGCGAAAAAACCGGCGCCGGCATGATGGAATGCAAAAAGGCGCTGGGAGAATCGAAGGGGAATATCGAAGAAGCGATCGAATATCTCCGGAAGCAGGGCCTTCAGGCCTTAAGCCAAAAAGCCGGGCGGGTGGCCGCCGATGGGCTTGTGGCTTCGGTAGTTGCCCCCGACAAAACGGCAGGGGCGTTGATCGAGGTCAACTGCGAAACCGACTTTGTGGCGAAAAACGACGACTTTCGGCGGTTTGTTGCCGAGGCGGCGGAATTGGCGCTCGCCAAAAAGCCTTCTTCCATGGAGGCGCTGGCGGCCCTCTCAATGGGAGCTGAAACGGTCGGCGATCGTCTGAATACCCTGGTCGCCAAGATTGGCGAGAAACTGAGCCTCCGGCGTTTTGCTCTTCAGAGCGCCGCTACCGGGGAAAAAATCGGAACCTACATTCATCTGGGGAGCAAGATCGGCGTTCTGGTCAGAATCAAGGGGAACAAAGCCGACGAAAATCTCCTGAAGGATATTGCCATGCATGTGGCCGCTTCCCACCCGCAGTATCTCAACAAGGAGGATATTCCCCCCAAGGTTATCGAATCGGAAAAGTCCATTTACCGCGAACAGATGAAAGATTCCGGCAAACCGCCGCAGGTGCTCGAAAAGATTATCGAGGGGAAACTGGCCAAATTTGCCGGCGAGGTTTGTTTGAACGATCAGGTTTTTATCAAGGACCCCACGGGCAAGAAAAGCGTCCGGCAGATCTTGAAAGAGGTCGATCCAACGTTGACGATTGTTTCATTTATCCGCTACCAGGTCGGCGAAGGGATGGAAAAAAGGCAGGACGATTTCGCCGCCGAAGTGGCAAAGATGATTCGGTAGGGGCGACCCGCCGGGTCGCCCGTACGGAGAAAAATGTCCAAACCGAAATACAAAAGAATCCTCCTCAAACTTGGCGGCGAGTCGCTCATGGGGCCCGAAGGTTTTGGGATTTCCCTCCCTGCGGCGCGGAAGGTGGCGCAGGAAATCAAAGAGGTGAATGAGTTGGGGGTGGAAGTGGCCATTGTGATCGGCGGCGGGAACATTTTTCGCGGCATGTCGGAGGCCGGCATCGACCGCGCCACGGCCGATTACATGGGGATGCTCGCCACGGTGATGAATGCCATGGCTCTCCAGGCGGCGCTGGAAAACTTGAGGGTTTTCACCCGGGTTTTGTCGGCAATCGAGATGCACCAGCTGGTTGAACCCTACATCCGGCGCCGGGCCATCCGTCATCTGGAAAAAAAGAGAATCGTGATTTTCGCCGCCGGAACCGGAAATCCCTATTTTACCACCGATACGGCCGCTTCATTGCGCGCCATGGAAATCCGCGCCGATGTGATTCTTAAAGGGACCAAGGTCGACGGCGTTTACGACCGCGACCCGGCCAAGGAAAAAGGGGCCAAGAAATTCGAGTCGCTGACCTTTCTGGAGGTCTTGAACAAGGGGCTCAAGGTGAT
>JACQOY010000040.1 GCA_016207765.1 Deltaproteobacteria bacterium
AATAATTATTAATTAAAAAAATTAGTTAGTTACATTCCAATACCCCGTACAGAAACGGTGAAAACTATTTGGTACCTATATTTTATAAAAAGTGTTACAATTATACTATTGACATACTATATTAAGTTTTGTAGTACAGTTTACAATTATAGGTATACTATAAGGAGGAGCGTATGGAAACAGGAATTGTAACCATAAAGGGTCAGGTGGTTATCCCCTCGAAGATTCGCCGACGGCTTGGAATTAAGAAAGGCACTAAGGTTTGTTTCATTGAAGGGAATGAGGATGTGGTTATTCGGCCTCTAACGAAAGACTATTTTGAAAAAATGGCCGGTTTCCTGAAAACCGGCGGGCAGATGACAAAAGGCCTGTTGGAAACCCGGAAGCAAGATCGGATCAGGGAGGATGAACGATGAGCCAGGTTCTTGATGCCCATGCGGTCTTTGTTTATTTGGAGAAAGAACCTGCCTATGAAAAGGTAAGGGATATGCTTTCCCGCGCCGCCGAAACCGGCAAAAATCTGTTTATGTCTTCTGTAAACTGGGGAGAAGTTTACTACATAACGAAAAGGGAAAAGGGAGAAATCACAGCCGAGGGAGTCATGAAGGTGCTTGATAGTTTTCCCATAGAGGTCGTGGATGTGGACAAAACTTTGGCCAGGCAAGCGGGCGCCTACAAAGCGGAAAAAAAAATGTCTTATGCCGATTGCTTTGCCGCCGCACTGGCAAAAATGAAGAAGGCTGAATTGATCACGGGGGACAAGGAATTCAGGGAAGTTGAGGGGAATATCAAGATTCTTTGGCTCTAATTTTTTACGGAAAGAAGTCCCAAATAACCAATGAGATACGTTCGCCAGGGATGTGGAATAGACCTGAAGATTATAAGGACCTGACGCCCGGCTTTTAAAAAGTGGCCATCCGTATTTTTTTGTTAAGGCACCTGCAAGTTATTGTGAGATCCCTCCCGAATAACCTTAAGTCTTGATCCAATCTTTTCCATAAGACCTTTGATCCCTTCGTTTGCCATCTGGACGGCACAATAGAGGCAGGTCAGCGCAATTTCTTTTTTGGCGCCGGGAGGAACCACCGCTTGTATTATTCCGTCCAGGTTTTGTGCCGCATTTGAAATGTCTTTCAGAGCAAGTCGTTGGTCTTTTGTGATGTCATGCATTCCGCCGACGTTCCTCATCTTTATCCCGCCGATTAGCACCGAGTTCTCACGGTGTTATACCGTGAAAAAACGGTGTAGGCAAGCGTTTAAATGAACAAGCCCCGCTTTACCAAGATACTGGGCAAAAATATCCGGAACCTTCGTGAGTCGAAAAAAATGACCCAAGAACAGGTGGCCGCGTCCGGTATCGACGTAAAACAGTATCAAAGAATCGAACGCGGCTTGGTGAATCCTACCGCTTACACGCTTTATCTCTTATCAAGAGTATTGGAATGCAACCTTGATGAACTGATGCCTGATTAAAGCCGGAAAATTTTCACTCCAATTCCCAAAAGAGTCGTTTTGCCCATGTCGGGAGGATGGAGTCCCAATTGACCACCTCATTTTTCTCTTCCGCAGTAAGCGTAAACATAAAATCGGCGCGAAACCGGGCGATATTCCATTTTAGCGCCTGTCTTGCCGCTTCTCCCGATTCCAACCCAAATACGGCTAAACAAGATGACATGCGGCCTGTTGGTTGGGGCCGATCGGGCGGAGTTGGGGAATTTCCACACAGCAACGGTCAACCGCGATGGGGCACCGGGTGTGAAAAACGCATCCGGTGGGGGGATTGATGGGGGACGGGACGTCCCCTTTTAAGATGATTCTTTCCTTCTTCACGTTCGGATCGGGAATCGGAATGGCGGAGAGGAGTGATTTCGTATACGGATGCTTGGCGTTGGTGAGGTCTTTGCTGTCGAAGGTTTCCATCACCTCGCCTAAGTACATCACCACAATCCGCTGGCTGATATGTTCAACCACTTTCAGGTCGTGCGCGATAAAGATCATCGCCAATCCCAGTTTTTTCTGAAGGTCGGAGAGAAGATTGATGATCTGCGCCTGGATGGAGACATCCAGGGCTGAAACCGGCTCGTCGGCGATGATGAGTTTGGGCTCAAGCGACAAGGCCCGTGCAATCCCCACCCTCTGGCGCTGACCTCCGGAGAATTCGTGCGGGTATTTTCCGTAGGCATCGGCATTTAGCCCCACCATTTCCAAAAGCTCGACGACCCGGTCACGCCGCTTTTTCTTGGCGACCAGTTTGTGGACGATGAGCGGTTCGGCAATGGCCGTACCAATGGTCATGCGCGGGTTGAGCGAGGCGTAAGGATCCTGAAAGATGATCTGCATCTCCTTTCTTAAGGGACGCATCTCTTTGGGGGACAAATGCGTGATGTCGGCGCCATTGAAGACGATCTTTCCCTCTGTGGGCTCCAGGAGTTTAAGGATGGTTCTGCCGAGAGTGGATTTGCCACAACCCGATTCTCCCACCAGCCCCACAATTTCACCCGGTTTTACCTGGAGGGAAACACGATGAACGGCTCGGACATGCCCCTTCGTTTTTCCCCAAAAGCCCCCTTTGATGGGAAATAATTTCGAGACGTTTTGGACGTCGAGTAAATTGGTCATATATAATGTAAGGGCGTAATGCATTACGCCCTTACGAGTACGGATACAAACACCGAGCCAAATGCCCTGGGTTTTTCTCCTCCAACACAATCTTGCCCCGGCGACAATCGTCCTTCACCCGTTCGCACCGGTCCTGAAAAGAACATCCCAACGGGAGATGGGCCAGATTCGGCACCGTCCCCGGAATGGTTCTCAACCGTTTTTCCCCCTTTTTTTTCAGGCTGGGGACCGATTCGATCAGGCCCTTTGTATAGGGATGCATGGGATGGGCGAATATCTCCTTGACCTCCGCCTGTTCCACAATCTGTCCCGCGTACATCACCGCCACATTCTGGGCGTGCTCGGCAACAATGCCAAGGTCGTGCGTGATCAGAAGAAGAGACATCCCCATTTCGTCGATCAACTGGTGCATCAAATCGAGTATCTGCGCCTGAATGGTTACATCCAGCGCCGTGGTCGGTTCGTCAGCAATTAAAAGTTCCGGATGGCAGGACAAGGCCATGGCGATCATCACCCGCTGGCGCATCCCGCCGCTCATTTGATGCGGATAATCATCCACCCGTTTGTCAGGATTCGAAATTCCCACTTTTTTGAGCATTTCGATTGATCGTTCACGGGCTTCCCTTTTCCCTGTTTTTTGATGGAGACGAATCGCCTCACCGATCTGGTTGCCGACGGTGAAAACCGGATTGAGGCTGGTCATCGGCTCCTGAAAGATCATGGCGATCCGATCGCCGCGGATGGCGCACATTTCCTTTTCGGAGAGTTTGAGAAGATCGGTGGATGATCCGTCTTCCGAACGGAGAAGAACCTCCCCTGAAAGAATCTTTCCGGGCGGTTCCGGAATGAGCCTTAAAACCGACATCGCCGTCACGCTTTTGCCGCACCCCGACTCCCCCACTAGCGCGCAAATTCCGCCGCGGGGGACAACGAGCGAGACATTGTCGGACGCCTTCACAGTGCCGGTATCCGTTTCAAAGTAGGTTCGCAGATTTTTGATTTCGAGGAGATTATCCATTTATTTTTTTCCTCAACCTCGGATCAATCGCGTCGCGCAATCCCTCCCCAACCAGGTTAAACGCCGTAATCGTCAAAAAAATCGCCACGCCGGGAAAGATGGTCAGCCACCAGGCGATATCCATGAAGTCGCGCGACTGCGAGAGGATATCGCCCCAACTGGGGGTCGGCGGTTGGACGCCAAAACCGAGAAACGACAGCGCCGACTCAACCAGAATGGCCGAGGCCACCCCAAAACTGGCCGAGACCATCACCGGCGCAAGGGCATTGGGGAGAATATGCCGAAAAATAATTCGTGCGGCCGAGGCCCCCGCCGCTTGAATGCCGGCGACAAATTCCTGGTTGCGCAATTTCAAAAATTCACCGCGCACCAACCGCGCAATGCCTGTCCATCCGGTGATACCGATCACAATCATGATGTTAAAAAGACTGGGGCCCACAAAAGCGAGCACGGCCAGAATGAGAAAGAAAGTGGGAAAGCACATGACAATCTCGATGACTCGCGAAATGAGGATGTCGAGCTTTCCGCCATAATAACCGGCCAAGGCGCCGAAAAACATGCCGATTGCCACATACAGGCCGACCGCCACAAAACCGACGGAGAGCGAAATGCGCGACCCGTATATCAAACGGGAAAGGACATCTCGCCCCTGTTCGTCGGTCCCCAACCAATGGATGCCATTCGGGGCCGAAAGCGCAGAATCCAGATTGTAGGCCGTCGGAGAGTAGGGGGAAATCCACGGCGCAAAAAGGGCAATAAGAAACATGAACAGGACCAGAGACAATCCGATGCGGTTCAAGCGTTTGAGCCAAAACTGGTCGAAGATCAGCCGGATGTAAGATTTCTTTTTCATCTCCCCTCAAAGGTAATGCGCGGATCCACAGCCACATAGAGAAGATCCGAAACCAGAAGGCTTAAAA
>JACQOY010000038.1 GCA_016207765.1 Deltaproteobacteria bacterium
CTCCGGCAAGTTCCCACCAAAGAGACGATGGCCGAAGGGGGAAATGAGGGGATCCCCGCCTATGGGTTTGTGGGGGTTGATGCCGTCCGGGAAGATGAATATCCGGCGATTCGCGGCGTGGCCCAGGCCGAATTACGCGTGATAGTCGACTATTTTAGTTTTGACCGGAGCGCTTCCATCACATCGTTTGCGGGAGAGACGGAAAAAATGAGTCTTGTCCCGCGTGAGGGAATTCGTCTGATCGACGAAGAGGCGAATGGACTCGAGTTGCTCGATATTCGGTTGACCGAACTGGCGCCCGGACATTTCTGGCTCGACGGGATTTTGTTTAACGAAGGAGAGGCGCGGATTCGATATGAATCGGCCAATCCGGATGGGACGGTCCGTGAAGGTGCCGTCACTGACGGTTTCTTCCGTATCTCACGCGCGGCTAACGGGGCGTCGGCCTTTATGCTCGAAGACGTCGATGATGGGCGCCAGTTCACCATGGTGGTGGGGCAGTCAGGCGAGCTTCTTATTTGGCCAAGGCCCTCCAACGTGACCGAACTTTATCGGCCGCTGGGAAAACCGGCCCCTCTGGAGATGCATCAGATCAAAGGGGGACCGTATGCCAAACAGGTCCCCTCACAGATCATTCGTCAGGCGACGAGCCGTATTGTGGGGGGAGAATCTGTTGCCGGTTTGGATTATCGGGCGGCGCTGGGGCGGGACAAGGGGGCCGGAAAACTCGATCTGAAAATCGGCGATCTCCCAAAGGTAGGTTTCTTTATCCATGAAGATTCAAGCGCCGAACTTAAAATTTTGCAGAGAATTGTCCGTGACACCGAAAAAGAGGGGTTTTACCCCTTCGGTTTTGCCGAACTGTCGGTCGATGGTGATGATTCAACTGTCAAAGAAAACAGCGATTTTGAATTGCAGATCGTCGAAGACACCTGGCGCGATGCGGAAGGGAATTTGAAAAGAGGTCGAGTGCGAGTCTTTTTTCGGAATGTCAAAGCGACAAATCCAGAGGGAAATGCCATCAAGGCCTATGGGTATATTACTTTCAAAGATCGGAATCATTTGATGGGGGCATTGGAGGATTTCAAACCTGAATATGCCCACTATCACGAACGGGCCGATGCCTTTACCAAACCTCTGCCGTCGGAGGAGCAATCGGTTTCCGACCGCTCCGGTGTGGCGCGGGATCCGGACTGGAACGATGCGCGGTGGGAGGAACTTTTTGTCGCCCATGGTGAAGCGGGATTTTCCTGGCTTGCCGAATTGGCCAAATGCGACGGCGGGTTCGGACAGATTTCAACCCTCATGGGGGCGCTCCAGTTTGCCACCGACCATGCGCGAAGCGATGAGGAAAAATTCATCACGGAAAAAGACGGCGTCATCGATTACAGCGAATCGATTTTGGCCTCGCTGGCCCATTTTGCGGCGGGACTCACGCCGGATAAGGTTGAGGCGCTTAAAAGGCCTGCGGGGGGAACCAAAAGAACAGGTTCAACCGTTTCGCCGGGGCTGATTGTCGGGCTGACCGTCGCCGGTTTGTCCCTTTTTGGAAACGATGCCCTGGCGCAGGGAGTTGAATTGCCGGTCGAGCCGGAACGGATTTCCGCCGAGGCGGATGTGGAGACCGATGAAGATGTGGCGGTCCATGAACCTTCTTTCCTCACCGAGACGCACACCTTCTCTCCCCTCGGCGCCTCCGCATGGACGATGGTCCCCGGTTTTTCAATGCCGGGCATGGTCCGATCTCCCGCCCTTAATCTTGTTGTGTTGAGAGGTTAGAGGGAGGTTAGAGGGAGGTTAGAGGGAGTACCGCCAGACATCCTGCGTGGTCGGCTCGTCTTCGGCGATAAACCAGACACACTCATCGGGATTCAATGCAATTCCCTCCTGATCGTTTCCGGGGAGGGTCCAGCTGTCGAGAATTGTTCCGTCGGTTTCCATCGCGACAAGATCGTTGTAGGCGTCATAGATGGCGTAGAGGACATCGTTTGTTTCGTCATAATCCAGGCCGGAAATATCGGTCTGGCCGGAAATTGGCGTGAAGGAGGTCACAAAGCTCACCGTTGTGGAGGTGGAACTGGAGGCAATCGGCAGTTCAAAGACATAAATTTTTCCCTCTCCCTGATGCCCGGCGTAAAAAGTGCCTCCTTCACTGCTTGAAGAATCGGGCACGAAAGTCAGCGCCTCAAGCCCCGAATTGGCGGCGCCGGTCATCCAGGTTGTCAGATTGAAAGTTCGCGTAACGGCGCCGGTGGTGATGTCGAATTCGGCGATGCCGTCGGGATTTTCGATGCCGAGGTAGACAAAATCACTGTCGGGATCGGCCACCGTGATTCCTTCAAGGTCGGCAGAGTAGGACCAGTTGGTTATATTGTTGCCGTCCGCGTCGAGGCTGGAGACGACGCCGTCGTCATCGACAACAAACAACTTACTGAGTCTCGAATGCCATACCGCCCCGCTCGGCTCATAGCCGGCTGAAAGGTTGGACCCGATGTCACTGCTTGTAGCCATCAGATCAAAATCGCTGTCGCATGTGGACGGGGTCGGATCGGTCGAGCCGGAGCTGTCGGACGAGTCTGACGAATCAGACGTGTCGGATGGATCGGATGTGCCGGTGGTATCTGATGTGTCGGATGAACCGTCATCCGCGGAATCGCCGGAGGAATCGGGCGATTCGGAGGGGGGGGCGGAATCGTCATCTGCCGGGTCATCACCGCTGTCGGCGCCCGAATCATCGCCCGATGACTCATCACCGCTGTCACTGTTTTCTTCGGCAGAAGGAGCGACTCCGGTTTTGTCGGAACCGCACGATAGTAAAAAACCGATGGAAATCAGGACAAAAAGTGGGGAGAGAAATTTTTTCATTGGATGGCCCTTTACAGTGTTATCGGGCAGAAGACCATAAAAGTTGCGTATTAAAAATCTCCCATGACCCGCCGCGTCATAATTAGTTGATATTACTACATATTTTTTTGTTATTGATTCGACAAATTCCGCGCAACTTATTAGGGTTTGGGCCGATACTAACGATTATGGGCGGCTCCTGTTCAACCGATGATCTCCCCGGATTTGTTTATTTCCGGGACAACGGGCAAAAAAATCAGCCCACCGGCGACGACTGCATCAATCAAACAATCACCGACGCGGAAGAAGAACTTGCCGGTCCCGATTTAACGCCGGATGAATTTGTCCTGCCTGTTCAGCGTGCCTCATTGCCATTGGTCGGATATCCGCAAATCCGGTTGGGCAACTGGACGAATGGGGAGATGGATTCCTCTTTGGTCGTAAAAGAAGCGGCCGTTCCCCCTCTTCAAGTTGATTCCCTCGACACGATCATTTCCGTTCAGACGGAAGAACCGCTCGTCATTCATTTGGAACTCCCTTGGTGGCTCGACTACCGCATCCAGATCGACCTTGGCACGCTTCGGATCCCGTTGGCCATTGAGGAGGATCATCTCCTTCTGGAATCGGGGATGTTTATCCCCACCGACGGCGCCCGGATCATTCTTTCGCTCGATTCCGATTCGGCGTTTGTCCAAAAATCAAATTACGAAATCCCGATCCGCGGCATTTATCTCGACCATGGGCATCCTGTTTTGATTTTCGAAACGCCGAACGTCCACACCTCCTGGTTTCCGGAATTCATCGACAAGTTTTTCAGCGATGTTTTGCAGGAGGGGGTCGATTTTTTTTCCGGAAAACAATATCCGCCGTTTAAGGGAGGGATCGATTCGCTCTTTGCCTGGCGCTTTGGACCGGAACTGCATCAGGTTCCCGCTCTTGAAAAGCTCACCGACGAGAAGGGGACTTTCAAGGAGCGGATCCCCCTTTCCGATCTGGCCGAATTGAGCCCCCAACTGCGGCGCCTCTACAACGACCGGAAAGTCATCCATAAAAAGGGGGAGGAGCCTCCCGCCCCGGGGAAGGAGAAAAAAGAACCGTCTCTCTTCAGCGCCCGGTGGTTTGCCGAGCGGATGACAATCGATACGAATATTCATTCGTACGCCTCTGTTTCGAATTTCGGCACGCGGTTTAAAATCCAGTTGCCCTCTCCCCCTGCCCCCTCCCTCGAGGGGAGGGGGGAAGGGGGGAGGGTGACGCGCGAAGCGGAGGTTGTCCTCAGCGACGCCGAAATATTTTTCGACTGGGATGCCCCCACCGCCTATGAAGTGCGCGGCAAGATTCCCATTACGCAGATTACCCTGACCGGTTTTACCAAAACCGGAAGCTCCGGAAGCTCCGGTGGCGAGGAGCCGATTGATCTTCAAGACGGCTCCCTTGTCTTCCGATTTGACACCAAAACCGGAAAGGTCGATGCCGATCTGACGTTTGCAATCGAAGGATTCGAGCCGGTCTCGGAAGCGACAATTCGTACGGAAATCACTCTTCCCAACTGGGAGGCCGACAAACTTGATTTTAGCGGGATGATCGAGGAGTTGAGTGTCCGCGTCCTGACCGAAGCGTTGCGCGACAACAGCGCGCTAACCCGTTTTGTATCCGAAGTAGATTACCACGGGCAATCCCGTGGTAATCTGCCAAGTGAGCAAGGCGAACGAGAGGGGGAGGCTCCAAC
>JACQOY010000042.1 GCA_016207765.1 Deltaproteobacteria bacterium
AATTACTTACATTATATTTGCCTTCTTGCAATTCAAAAGAGGGCGAGCTAACATTGGGCTTAAAAAACATGGTCTACGTCCTTAATGCCTACCTGAATGCAACGAAGGGAACCGATATATTGAACGCCACGGTGGATGTAAAGCGCGCCCTTCGCGAGTCGCAGGTGGTAAATGGTATGGTGACCGTCTTTTTGCCGGGAGGGACCGCAGGGGTCGTTATTCTGGAAAATGATGCGGCCATCCAGAAAGAATACCGCGAGCTCATTGCCTCGTTTGTTTCCGATCCGAAAGCTCCCAGACCCGCCCGTCGTTCGGGGAGCGGGCATAACGAGGGGCACTTGCGGGCCGCTTTTCTGTCCCGGTCGGTGGCCATCCCGGTCAAGGATGGCAAGCTTCTTTTGGGGCCCTGGCAGGAGGTCCTCGTTTTCGATTTCGATGATAAAGTCGGTCGACGGGAGGTTTGTATTCATGTAATGGGGGAAGGGGCGGAAAAGGAGAAAAAGTAGGGGCGCACAGCTGTGCGCCCGTACAACGATATGTCAAAGAAGGAAAAATCAGCCGAGCCCGGCAAAGTCATCCAGATGAAGTTCGATGACAACAATCTGGCGCGGAACCTCTTTGGGCCGCAGGAAGCCCATCTCAAATCAATCAGAAACCGTCTGGGGGTCGATATCCACGTCCGCGGCGGCGAAGTGAGCATCCAAGGAGAGCGCGACAGGACCCAACTGGTCGAAAAAATCCTCACTCAACTCTACAGCGTGCTCAAAAAGGGACACCCGGTTCTGGGGAGTGATGTAGAGCAGGCGATCCGCATTTTGAGCCATGACAAACAGGCTTCTTTGGACGACATTTTTCTCGATTCCATTTTTATTCCGGCCCGCCGAAAGGTGATTGCCCCCCGTTCCACAGGGCAGAAGCTCTACATCGAAGCGATGCGGAGCCACGACATGATCTTCGGGGTCGGTCCGGCGGGAACCGGGAAAACCTATCTGGCCATGGCTATGGCGGTCACCTCGCTCATGAAAGGGGAGGTGAAAAGGATCATTCTCACCCGTCCCGCCATCGAAGCCGGTGAGAAACTCGGTTTCCTTCCGGGAGACCTTGTCGAAAAGGTAAACCCCTACCTGCGTCCCCTCTATGATGCATTAAACGACATGCTCGAATTCGAAAAAACCCAAAAAATGCTCGAACGGGGGGAAATTGAAGTGGCTCCCCTGGCCTTTATGCGGGGGCGAACCTTGAATGACGCCTATGTGATATTGGACGAGGCGCAAAATTGCACCGTCGAACAGATGCGGATGTTTCTCACCAGAATCGGTTTCCAGTCAAAAACGGTGATCACAGGCGATGTGACGCAGATCGATCTCCCCCGCGAGAAAAAATCGGGGCTTATTCATGCGGTGGGTATTCTTCAGGAGATCCCCGGGATCTGCATTCATTATCTGAATGAAAAGGATGTGGTTCGCCATCCGCTGGTTTCTGAAATCATCAAGGCTTACGAACGAAACGAAGAATCGGACAAACAGAGGGAAAGATCGTGAAAAAACAGGCAGGCAAATGGTTAAACGGGAAAGAAGGGTTTTTCTCGTTATTGAGAAAAGAGAGGCGGGACACGCTCATTAATCTGGGGCTGATATTGGTGCTTGGGTCGTCGGTTTCCCTTTTGATGACCCTCTATCTCGACCGCATCCCCCAGCGCCTGGTGGTGGGTTCCATTGCGGGAAAAGACATCAAGGCCGATCAAAATTACGAAATCGTCGACGAAAAATCGACGCAAAAACTCAAGGAAGAGGCGGTTGCCGGCATTTTGCCCGTGTATGACTTCGACCCCACCATTGAAACGGAGGTCATTTCAAGAATCCACGGGGCGTTCAACGGGGCAAGAACCTTTCTGCAGGACAATCTTCCCCAAGGGGGGAGGGTGTCCCGGTTGTCCGAAGAGCTCGAGTCGACCCTTAAGCGTGAGTTTCAGGAAAGTCTGGCCTTTCTTTTGACTGATGAACAGTACGATCTTGTCCACCGCAACCGTTTTCATCCAGCCGTTGAAAGGGCGTTGACCTGGTTGATCCACGACGTCATGCAGTATCCGGTGGCCCAGTCATTGGCCGATTTTTCCGCATTGGTGGAAAAGGGTTTCAGCCTTCGAAAACTCTCTCCCGACGGAAATTCGACCGAAGAAGTCGTCAATGAGGCTTCGGCGATTCAGGGGCTTCAGGAATCGAGAAACAAAATCCTGTCGGTGCCGCTCAAATCGGGGGAGCGCGATTTGAATCTTGAGTTTCTCGACCGGGATACGTTTCAGGGGATCAAGTCAATCGTTGCCGGTTTGGTCAAGACCAACGTGAATTACAACGGTTCCGAAACCGACTCGCGCAAGCTCAAGGCGCAGGCCAACATCAAAAATATCATCGTCAAGGTTCAGCGCGGCGAGGCGATCATCCGGGGTGGCGACCGCTTCGAACCATGGCACCTCACCGTGATCGAGGGGATCCGCAAGCAACGGATGAAAACAAACCGCCCCTTGAAATTTGCGGGGACTTTCCTGTTTGTCAATCTGGTGTTTTTCATCGTGTATTATTATTCGGCGAAGTACATCCGGAAATTCCGCCCCAACCGGAAAGACCTTGTTTTTCTGGGGGTCACGCTCATTCTGTGCCTGGTTATTTTGCGCGTGGGGGTTTTTCTGGGGGCCACCGTCCGCGATGCGCTCCCTTTTTCGGTGGGCCCGTTCACGTTGTATTATGTCATCCCCGTGGCGGCGGGGGCGATGCTGGTGCGATTTATCCTGAATTCCGAAACCGCCCTGGTTTTTGCGGTTCTCTTGAGCCTTTTCTCCGGCATCTTTGTTGAAAACAGCCTCGAGCTGACCGTTTATTATCTCATCAGCGGGGTTTTTGCCGCGCATGCCATTGCCCATGTCGACAAACGTTCCACCATTCTCCTGTGTGGGGCCTATACCGGTTTGGTGAACGCGCTGACTGTTTTCAGCCTGAATTTGATCTCGGTGATTTCCATTTCGGGGGGAATCGAGCCCTCCCAGATTGCGGTGAATGCCGTTGCCGGTTTTTTCGGCGGCTTGTTTACCGCGATGACGGTTCTTGTTTTGACGCCGGTGATGGAAGGATTGTTCAACTATACAACCGACATCAAACTCCTGGAACTGGCGAATTTAAGCCATCCTCTGCTCAAAGAGATGATCGTTCATGCCCCCGGCACCTACCATCACAGTCAGCTGGTCGGCATTCTTGCCGAGGCGGGGGCGCAGGCGATCAACGCCAATCCGCTTTTGGCACGGGTCGGGAGTTACTATCATGATATCGGCAAGATGAAAAAACCCCAGTATTTCGTCGAAAACCAGAGGGGAGATAATCCGCACGACAAACTGGCCCCTTCGATGAGCGCCCTTATCGTTGAGGCCCATGTGAAAGACGGACTCGAAATGGCCCGTGAATACAAGCTCCCCAAAAAAATCGCCGACATGATTCCCCAGCATCAGGGGACCAAATTAATCGGTTACTTTTACAACAAGGCCAGAAAAACGGCGGATCCGGCCCTTGGAAAAGTGGACGAGCGCGACTATCGCTACGAGGGGCCCAAGCCGCAGACGCGGGAGGCGGGAATCATTATGCTGGCCGATACGGTGGAAGCGGCGGTCCGCTCGCTCCCCGAAAAAACGCCGCAGAAAATCCAGTCAACCGTCGAAAAGCTGGTCAACCAGCACTTTGTGGATGAGCAGTTGGACGAATGCGATCTGACCCTTCGCGATTTGCACCGGATTGCCGAGGCGTTTGGAAAGATTTTGGTTGGAATTTACCATCAAAGAGTGGAATATCCCGAAGGGGCTCTGCTTGCTGAAGGCTCCGCCGGCGCCAATATCCATCCGCTTTGGAAGCGGTCGAAAGTCAATGACGCTCTACTTGAACAACCGACACCCCCGCAGTCGAATATCGCGCCTCTATTTCGAAAGAAGGGTGAGAAAAATCCTTCGTCATCTTAAGAAACCCCGCGCCATTTTGGGCATTACTTTTGTGACCGACCGGGAGATCAAAAGATTAAACCGCGTCTATCGCAAAAAAAACCGGACAACCGATGTCTTGAGTTTTCCTCTAATGGATACTTCCTTTCAACCCTTCCCCCTCTGGGGGGAGGGAGGCCGCCGGAGGAGGACGGGAGAGGGGAAGATCCCGGTTCTGCTGGGCGATGTCGTCATCTCGCTGGACACCGCGGCCCGTCAGGCAAAAGAAAAAAAGTGGCCCGTCCGGTCCGAGATTCTTTTTCTGATGATCCACGGGATTCTCCATCTTCTGGGTTATGATCATGTCAAGAAGCGGGATTGGGTGAGGATGAAGAAGAGAGAGGAAAAATTGTGGAGGTTGTGCCAATGACCGTTCTGTCCATTCTCTTAACCGGCCTTTTGGGCATCTTCATCTATCCCACCGTTATTTTCGGGTGGCATGCGCCGGATCTCGGCTGGCTTGCCTGGATTTATCTGATTCCCCTCTTTATCGCGCTCCACCGGCTATACGGGGCGCGCCGTTTTTTTGCCTCTTTTTTTTCGGCCCTCATCTTTTACCTCGGAAGCCTCTATTGGCTGATCGCCGCCATGAAAAACTTCGGGGGGCTTTCGCTTTGGGAATCGTGCGGGGTGTTGTTTCTCATCACGCTCATCCTTTCCTTCTATTTCGCCGTCTCCCTCTCCCTTGCCTGTCGCATCCATGAACGGACGGGCCTTCCCCTGTTTCTCTTAAGCGCCTCGTTTCTCATGGCGGCCGATTTTTTGCGCACCTATTTTCCGGTCGGCGGTTTTCCGTGGTCTCTGCCGGCCTATTCCCAGGGGGCCTATTTGCCGTATTTCCAATGGGTGGATGTGACGGGGGTTTACGGCCTGAATTTCCTTGTTTATCTGGTCAATGGCCTTTTGGCCGAGATTGTTTCGGCCGTTTTCCGCCGCACGGAAAAAGATCATCTGATCAATCGCTTTGCGATTCTGATTCTTCTGGCAATGCTCTCTTTCTTCGGCAGTTACTGGCAGAGCCGGAAAACGGAAGAAGTATCTGATGCGGGGGAGACGGTCCAGGTCGCCCTCATCCAGGGGAACATCGATCAGGAGCTGAAGTGGGATCCAAAAAAGGCCCAAAGACATCTCCGCAAGTATCTCGATCTCTCCGATCGCGCCGTTCAAGACGCGGCCGATCTCGTTATTTGGCCCGAAACGGCTTTTCCCTATACCGTCGATCTTTCGATTCTTTCCGTAAAACAGATTTTTGACAGGGACAGTTTTCCCGTTCCCATTATTTTCGGCGCCGTTGGTGAATGGCCCGTCGTCGCCCCCGCGGAACCCATGGTTTATAATTCGGCTTTTTTACTCGGCCAAGACATGGATGTCCGGCAGGTCTATCACAAACAGCATCTTGTCCCTTTTGGAGAGTATGTGCCGATGAGGGAATGGCTCACCTTTGCCCGCCGGTTGACGACAGCCGTGGGTGATTTTACGCCGGGAAACAAATTTACCCTTCTTGAGAACGGTTCCTTAAAGATCGGAACGCTTGTCTGCTACGAGGATATCTTTCCCGACCTGGCTCGCGGTTTTGCAAAGACGGGGGCCAATCTCCTGGTCAACATCACCAACGATGCCTGGTACGGCGATTCATCGGCGCAATATCAGCATCTGGTTTTTTCCCAGTTTCGGGCGCTTGAAAACCGCCGCCCCCTTTTGAGGGCGACCAACACGGGAATAACCGCCGTCATCGATCCCCGGGGGGAGCTGTTGAATTGGCTTCCACCATTCAAGGAAGGCATTCTTTTGAAAAGGGTTCCCCTTGAGGCGCAAACCACCCTTTATGGAGTTCTTGGAGATTTTGTGGGATGGTTGTCGGTGATTTTTTCGGTTGCAGTTTTCGGTTTTTCCCTGTTTAAGAGAAAACCATATTTAATTTGATCATGTCGAAAGAATTACGCGAAAAACTGAATTCCTTGAAAGAGCAGGTCGATGTGCTCGGGAGGTCTCTTTGACGTCGAAAAAAAGGAATCCCGCCTGAAAGAATGCGAGGCGCAAACGTTTCAGGATACCTTCTGGAACGATCCCAAAAAAGCCAAAGAAGTGCTCAAGGAAGTTCATTTGCTGAAGGCGCAGATGGAGGGATGGAGACTTGCCGTCGAGGCGGTATCCGACAGCGAGGTGTTGCTCGACTTGTCCATTGAGGCGGGGGACGAATCGACCCTGAAGGAAGCCGGGGAACGGCTCCAATCGGCCGAAGGGGCGGTCGCCGCCCTTGAATTTCAGAAGATGCTCTCGGGGCCCCAGGATGCCGACGGGGCTTTTTTGCAGATCAATGCCGGGGCCGGCGGAACCGAATCGTGCGACTGGGCCGACATTCTGCTCCGGATGTACCTCCGGTTCTGCGAGCGGAAAGGATACAAGACCCAGATTATCGATTTTACCGAAGGGGATGGGGCGGGCTATCGTTCGGTGACAGTCGCCGTTGAGGGGAGTTACGCTTACGGTTATCTGAAGGCGGAAAACGGGGTCCATCGGCTTGTCCGCATTTCCCCCTTCGATGCCAACAAGCGGAGGCATACGTCGTTTGCCTCGGTCTTTGTCTATCCCGACATCGAAGAGGAAATCGACATTGAGGTGAATGAGGCCGACCTCCGCATTGATACCTATCGCGCCGGCGGGGCGGGGGGGCAAAAGGTCAACAAGACCGACTCGGCCGTCCGGATGACGCATATGCCGTCCGGTATTGTGGTCCAGTGCCAAAACGAACGTTCACAACACCAAAACAAGGCGATGGCGATGAAGATGCTGAAGGCCCGCCTCTTTGAGCGGGAGATGGAAAAAAAGCGGGCCGAGCAGGCCATCGTCGAGGCGAACAAGAAAGATATCGCCTGGGGTTCACAGATCCGTTCGTATGTGCTTCATCCCTATCAAATGGTGAAAGATCACCGCACGAATCATGAGACCGGAAATTCCCAGGCGGTTTTGGACGGCAATCTGGATGAGTTCATCCGGCAGTATTTGTTGACTGTTAAAGGTTAGCCCCTAGCCCCCTTCGGGGACAAGAGCCTCTAAACTCCTTCGTCGTTAAGAGGCTCTAGCCAGCGAGGCCTCGGCCATCCGGAGGAAGTCGGTTTCGTTCTTGATTTTTTCCTTGCTGAAGTTGGCAATGCCCCATTTGACCTTTACCGGAACCCTGGTTTTATCCACCAAAAATTCAGCGCCGGCGATTTCGGAATCAAGGCGTTTGATCGCCTGGCGTGCCTGTTTGGCGGTGGTATGCGGCATGAGCGCCGCAAATTGCTCCTCGTTCAAACGGCCCCAGATATCGCAGGAACGGACGGTCGAGCGAAGAATCAAGCCCAGTTTTTCACAAACGGAATGAAGGCTTTTATCGCTGGTTTGAAGATCCAGAATCAGACAGGCCAAATGCAATCCGTAACGGTTGGCGCGGTGGAGTTCGCGGCTCAAAAGGGTCTGAAAATGCCGCATCGAGTAAAAAGCGGTTTCCTTGTCCATGGCTGTGTTTTGACGGAGTTCCCTGTTTTCCCGCTCCAACTGGAAAAGCCGCCCTTTAAGATTGTTTTTCTGTTTTCGTTCTTCCAACACCGAGTCCATGACATGCGGGAGCTCTTCTTCCCAGTTTTTGTTTTTCGGGAGGTAGTAGTCGGCGCCGTTTTTAAGGCAGGCGATGGCCGTTTTTTCAACGCCGGGCCGGTTGAAAAGAATGATCGGCGTTTCGCGGCGGAGCCCGCGCAACTGAATGAGAAGTTCGAGAGGCGAATGTTCAAACGCGGGGCAGTCGACAAGGATCATCTCGTAGTCGGCCACCGAAAGTTCCCCCATGGCCTTCCGGAGCGATCCAATTGATTCAACATGGCAGTGCTTCCAGTCGGGATGTGAAAGAATGGAAGCGCCGACCAATTGGCGGACAAAAGGATCTGTCGTCAGAAGAAGAATTTTCTGGATGGATGATGTCATGTGGGGCGAACCCTGTGTTCGCCCCTACAGTGCCCCGATGTCGCAAGAAAAATCAAACAAAAAAGTTTACGCGGGGCGTCATAGCGGCTCGATGGTGAGGGTCCCCTCGCCGGAAAGATAGATCTCGTTGGTGATTTCGTTGTCCTCGACCTTGATGGGGGGGGCGGTCAGCTCGACTTCAACCGCTTCGTCCCCGATGAATTCCCTGATAACCAGGCTGGTCAGGGAAGGCTCGATGGCCTTTAGGATCATCAGATTGTAGGCTTCGGTGTCTCCCTGGGTATTCAGGGTGGCCCCGGTGAGATCGGTGCAGTAGGAAAACCAGTCTTCCCTGATGTCGCCGTCCAACGAGATTTTGACGGCGGCGGAGGGGGGAGTTTCCTCTTCCTCTTCCTCGCCTGATTCGTCCTCTTTTGCGGGGGTTTTGATCACACGCGTTGTGATTTCAACCGGTACCTCCTGCATGGAGACATCCAGATCGCAGGCGAAGAGTTCGTTCTGGGCCAGGTATCCCCACTTCTGCACGTCGAAGGTCATCGGTACCTTCGCTGAAAAACGGGATCGATTCATGGTGACCGGGGTTTCAATGGAATTGGTATATTCCACTTCCAAATAGGGGGAGGGCTCTCCCACATTGATGAGCTGAAGATGCGAAACAAACCGGAGTTTCAAAAGATGGGTTTCGCCAAGAATCTTTTCTTCAAGAGTTTCTTCTTCCTCGCCGAAAAGTTCGCGATCAACCTCTTCTTCCACGTTATCTTCATCCTCCGGGTCGAGGGTTCCTGTGTAGGGGAGAGACGAATCATCCAGAAAATCATCGGCGGTTACTTCTTGGCCCGTGGAAGAGTCGGTTGTGTCGGTTTCAGATTGGGAAACGTTTTGGGTATTGCGAGTATCCCCGTTTTCTTCTTCGGGCGGCGGTAGCTCCTGTCCCCAGACCGGAATTGAAAAAAACACAAGTAAAATCAACAGCTTGATTTTTGGCAAAGGACGCATGATTTTTCTATCTAAAACCTTAACATATCAAAAACAACCCCTGATTGAAACGGTTTTCAGTTCATTGACGATCTATTATAGGGGCTGGCGTCGCCCCCTCCACCCCGCGTTGCGGGGTTGGAGCCTCCCCCTCAACGCCCTCCGGGCTTGGTGAATCTCCCGACAGGCAAAAGCCCCCTCCCCCTCTCGGGAGCGTGGCTCGCCCGAAACTAAAGTTCGCTTGCGGAAATAATTTCAAATAGTGTATATCCGTGATTCGTTTATGATTCCCCGATACAGTCGAGATGAAATGAGCCGCATTTGGGAGCCCGAAAACCGCTTCAAGATATGGCTTGATATCGAACTATTGGCAGTTGAGGCAAGGGCCGAAATGGGGCAGATCCCGCGCGATGTGGTGAAGGCCCTTCGCACCAAGGCCAAGTTCAACATCGAACGGATCGATCTTCTCGAAAAAGATTTAAAACACGATGTCATTGCTTTTCTCACCTCGGTTTCCGAATTTGTGGGGCCCGAAGCGCGGCATTTGCATTACGGTATGACTTCCTCCGATGTTTTGGACACCTCTCTGGCGGTCCAATTGATGCAGGCCACCGATCTTTTGTTGAAGGGGATCGACCGGATTCTTTCGATTCTCAAATTTCGGGCGTATGAATTCAAACACACCCTCGAGATCGGGCGTTCGCACGGCATTCATGGAGAACCGATCACCTTCGGCCTCAAACTTGCTCTCTGGTACGAAGAGATGAAGCGGAACCGTGAAAGGCTCATTCATGCCCGTGAACAGATTGCCGTGGGGAAAATTTCCGGGGCGATGGGAACCTTCGCGCATCTCGATCCTTCCATCGAAGCTTTTGTCTGCGAAAGGCTTAAATTGAAACCGGCTCCTATTTCCACCCAGATCATCCAGCGGGACCGGCATGGCTATTATTTTTCGGTTTTGGCGATCATCGGGGCGACCCTCGACAAAATAGCGGTTGAAATCCGGCATCTCCAGCGCACCGAAGTGGGGGAGGTGGAGGAATTTTTTTCGCCGGGACAAAAAGGTTCCTCCGCCATGCCCCACAAGCGCAATCCCGTGTTGAGCGAAAACATCTCCGGCCTTTCGCGTCTTCTGCGGGGGTACGCCATGACTGCCCTCGAAAATATTCCCTTATGGCATGAACGCGACATTTCCCACAGTTCGGCTGAACGGGTCATTGCCCCCGACGCCACCGTTGCGCTTGATTTCATGCTCAACCGGATGTGCGGCCTCCTGGAAAAACTGGTTGTCTATCCCCAGAACATGAAGAAGAACCTGGACCGGACGCGGGGGCTTGTTTTTTCGCAACGTGTCCTTTTGGCCCTGACCGAAAAGGGGTGTTCCCGTGAGGAGGCCTATCGTCTGGTGCAAAAACATGCCATGAAGGTTTTCGCCGGGGGGGGGATGGGGATTTCCCGGGTGAACTGAAGGCGGACCCCGCCGTGACCCGGTATCTCCCGACAGAGGAGATCGCCCCCCTTTTCGATCCCAACTTTTATCTGAAGCATGTCGATACGATTTTTAAACGGGTGTTTGGATAGGAGAAATCCATGCAAAAAAAAGAAAAACTCTACGAAGGGAAGGCAAAGATCGTCTATACCACGGACGATCCCGATCTGTTGATCGCCTGGTTCAAGGACGATGCGACGGCGTTTGACAACACAAAGAAAGGGACCATCGTCGACAAGGGAATCATCAACAACACCATTTCGTCGCGGTTGTTTGAAATGCTGGCGAAAAGCAGGGTGCCGAATCATTTTGTAGAGAAACTCTCCGACCGGGAACTGCTGATTCGGAAGCTCAAGATGATTCCTCTGGAGATTTTGGTGCGAAATGTGGTGGCCGGAAGCCTCGCCAAGCGGATGGGGATGGCCGAAGGGACGCCGCTGAAAAGAACCATTCTCGAATTTTGCTATAAAGACGATTCTTTGCATGACCCGCAGATCAACGAGGACCATGTTCTGGTTTTCGATCTCTGTACCGACCAGGAGTTGATCAACATCCGGAACATGGCGCTCAAGGTAAACGAGGTCCTCATCCCGTTTTTTGACAAGTTGGGGATTCGTCTGGTCGATTTCAAGCTGGAATTCGGCCGGTATCGCGGAGAAACTTATTTGGGAGACGAGATCAGCCCGGACAGCTGTCGTCTGTGGGACAAAAAAACCGGCGAAAAACTCGACAAAGACCGTTTTCGCCGCGACCTCGGCGGCATTGAAGAGGCGTATAAGACCGTACTTGATCGAGTGTTGAAAGGTGCCTGAGTGCCCGGGTGCCCGAGTGAAGACACGGGCACGTGGGTACGCGGGTACGCGGGTACGTTAATGAAAGCAAAAGTTTACGTAACACTCAAAAAAGGAGTCCTCGACCCGCAGGGCAAAGCCGTGGCGCATGCCCTTCACAGCATGAGTTACAAGTCGGTGGGGGATGTGCGCCAGGGGAAATTTTTTGAAGTGTCTCTCCACGGTGTGACCCGCGCCGAAGCGGAAAAGCAGGTCAAAGAGATGGGTGAAAAGCTTCTGGCCAACACGGTCATTGAGGATTATCGGTTTGAAATAATGGATGGCGAATAGCGGAATAAAATTTGGCATTGTTGTTTTTCCCGGCTCCAATTGCGATGCCGATTCCCATCATGTTGTCACGCGCGTTCTTGGTTGCCCGGCCGAGTATCTCTGGCACAAGGAAACTTCCCTCAAAAACTCCGATGTGGTCATTCTTCCCGGCGGGTTTTCGTACGGGGACTATCTTCGTTGCGGCGCCATCGCCAAATTTTCCCCGATCATGACGGAGGTTCGGAATTTCGCCCGAAGGGGGGGAAGGGTCATCGGTATTTGCAACGGGTTTCAGGTTTTGGTCGAGACCGGTCTTCTTCCCGGCACGCTGATTAAAAACCGGGATCTCAAGTTCATCTGTGACTGGGTCGACTTGAGGCTCGAAAATACCCGGACCCTTTTCACCGGAAAAGGGAAAAAAGGGGCGACCTACCGGATGCCGATCGCCCATGGCGAGGGAAATTATTTTATCGACCCCGACGGCTTAAAGCGGCTGGAAGACGGTGGGCAGGTTGTTTTCCGCTACGCGGATTCCTCGGGCCGGGTTACGGAAGAGGCCAATCCGAACGGCTCGCTCGGCAACATCGCCGGGATCTGCAACGAGAAGGGAAATATTCTGGGCATGATGCCTCATCCGGAACGGGCCTCCGAGACCCTGCTTGGATCGGAGGATGGACGGTTTATTTTTGAATCATTGATAGGGTAGGGGCGTATTGCA
>JACQOY010000046.1 GCA_016207765.1 Deltaproteobacteria bacterium
GCACCTTCAGCATGCACTCGGGTGACCGCAAGGTGAAACCCGAAGGGGCCGGACCGGCACCGACTCCGGCGCCGGGGGCGGCGCCGGCCAAAGCTCCCGTAGCGGCGCCGGCAAAATAATAGGTCCTATAGGGCCTATATGACCTATATTTATGGAAGCTAAAGCCACATTTAAATATATCCGTAAGGGTCCCCGAAAGTTGAGGCCCATTGTCGATTTGGTGCGGGGTGTTCAAGTGCAGAAGGCGCTGGATATTCTCAAATTCCAAAAACAGCCCCCGGCGCGTGATGTGGGAAAGCTCATCCGTTCGGCCATGGCGAATGCCGACCGGAAGGGGGGAATTAATCTCGATGCCCTTTATGTGAAGGACATCCAGGTGAACCAGGGGCCGATCATGAAACGGTTCATGCCTCGTGCCCGCGGTTCGGCATCAAAAATTATGAAAAAAATGTCGCACATGACTGTTGTGTTGGGAGAAAGGATTTAAGATGGGACAAAAGACGAATCCGATTGGTTTTAGGGTTGGTGTCATTCGGCCATGGCTTTCCCGCTGGTATTCCAAAAAGGATTACGCCCGATGGTTGCACGAAGACATCCGGTTTCGGAAGCTCATCAAGGAGAAGTTGGCCTCGATGGGGGTTTCAAAAATTGAAATTGAACGGGCCGCCTCCAAGGTAAAGATCAATATCCACACCTCGCGTCCCGGATTGGTTATCGGCAAAAAGGGGAGCGGCATCGATGTGTTGAAGGCGGAGCTCCAAAAACGGACGCAGAATGAGGTGTTTTTGAATATTCAGGAAGTGCGAAAGGCCGAAACGGATGCCCAGTTGGTGGCCGAGAACATTGCGCTTCAGCTGGAACGTCGTATTGCTTACCGCCGCGCCATGAAGAAAGCGGTGCAGACGGCGCTTAAATTCGGCGCGAAGGGGATTAAGGTCATGTCGGCGGGACGTTTGGCGGGATCCGAAATTGCCCGGACCGAATGGTACCGCGAAGGAAGGGTGCCTTTGCATACGCTTCGTTCCGATGTCGATTACGGTTTGGCCGAGGCGCATACCACCTATGGCTTGATCGGTGTCAAGGTTTGGATTTATCGGGGGGACGTGGTGATTCAGTAGGGGCGTATTGCCACGAAGTGGTCCCTCGTTGGGGCAATACGCCCGTACAAGAGGAAGATTATTTATGTTGATGCCCAAAAAAGTGAAGTACCGGAAGATGCAGAAGGGACGGATTCGAGGTCGAGCCTCGCGAGGGGTCAATCTTTCGTTTGGCGACTATGGTCTTCAGGTTTTGGAAACCGGCTGGATCAGAACCCGGCAAATTGAGGCGGGACGAATTGCCATGACCCGGTTCATAAAGCGCGGCGGAAAGGTCTGGATCCGCATTTTTCCCGACAAGCCGTTGACCAAAAAGCCTCTGGAAACCCGGATGGGAAAAGGGAAGGGTTCTCCGGAGGATTGGGTGGCTCCGGTAAAGGCCGGAAAGATGCTTTTTGAAATGGAGGGGGTGACCCCCGAAGTGGCCCGGGAGGCGTTGATGTTGGCGGCGCACAAGCTGTCTTTAAGAACAAAAATTGTCGAAAGGGCGAAATACCGTGAAGCCAAGTGAGCTACGTGAAAAAACACCGACGGAAAGGGCCAAACTGGCGTCCCAGCTTAAAGAGGAGCTTTTTTTGCTCAGGATCAAAAAGGCGACGGGCCAGCTTGAAAAAGTGCATCGTTTGCGGGAAATCCGGCGCGACTTGGCGCGGTTGATAACGCTCGAAAGGGAAACTGTAAAATGACTGGGCTCAAGAAGAAAAAAATCGGAACGGTTTTGTCGAACAAGATGCAAAAAACGGTCATTGTTGAAGTGGCCCGCCGGATACGGCATCCCCTGTTCCAGAAATTTTTCGTGAAAAGGAAGAAGTTCAAGGTTCACGACGAAAAAGGGGAATGCGGAATCGGGGACACCGTGTTGATCCAGGAATGCCGCCCGATCAGCCGTGAAAAACGGTGGAAGGTGAAACAGGTTCTGGAAAAGGGAGCCGTGGCATGATCCAGATGACAACCGTATTGAATTCCGCGGACAATTCCGGGGCGAAAAAGCTTTTTTGCATCAAAGTGCTTGGCGGAACGCGCCGCAAGTACGCCACCATTGGGGATATTATTGTCGTTGCGGTGAAAGAAGCGCTCCCGAATGCGAAAGTCAAAAAGGGAGATGTGAAAAAAGGGGTGATTGTCCGCACCAGGAAGGAAATCCGCCGTCCGGATGGAACTTATATCCGATTCGATGAGAATTCAGCGGTGCTCATCGACCAAGCGGGCGAGCCCGTCGGTACGCGTATTTTCGGGCCGGTGGCGCGTGAATTGCGGGCCAAGAAATTTATGAAAATCATCTCGCTGGCGCCGGAGGTACTGTAAAATGTTCAAGGTTAAGAAGGTTCAAAAGTTATGAAAGTTGCGGGCTTTTCAACTTTGAACATTTCAAACTTTGAACTGTTGAAACGGTAAATATGTCATTATCGATTCGAAAAGACGACACCGTCATGGTGATTGCCGGAAGGGAAAAGGGAAAAACCGGAAAGATTCTCAAACTTTTGATCGACCGGGACCGGGCCCTTGTTGAGAAGGTGAACTTGGTGAAGCGCCATTCCAAGCCGACAAAAGCCAATCAGCAGGGGGGGATTCGGGAAAAAGAGGCGAGCATTCATCTCTCGAATCTCATGTTTTACTGCTCCAAGTGCGCCAAACCGGTGCGGTTGGGGGTGAAATTTTTAAAGAACGGAAAAAAGGTTCGTACCTGCAAAAAATGCGGAGAGACTTTGGACAAGGAATAGAGGGGAGACCAGGGACAAGGGACTAGTGACCAGGGACCAGGGACTAAAAGCCTTGAGTCGCTGGTCACTGGTCGTCAGGAAAGTATGTTGGAAGCATTCTACAAAAAAGAAGTGGCGCCGAAACTGAAGGCCGAATTGAAGCGGGACAACATCATGACGGTTCCGGCCCTTTCGAAAATTGTGGTGAACACCTGTTTGTCGGAGGCGGTACAGAATGTGAAGGTTCTGGAGGCGGCCGCCGGCGAGATGGCTCAAATCACGGGGCAGAAGCCTTCCATTCGCCGGGCCAAGAAGGCGATTTCGGCATTCAAACTGCGCGCCGGCATTCCGATCGGTTGCGTGGTTACATTACGGAAGAAAAAGATGTACGAATTCTTCAATCGGTTGGTTAATGTGGCTCTTCCCCGCACCCGCGATTTTAAGGGACTCCCGAAAAAGGGTTTTGACGGACATGGCAACTATACCATGGGGATCACCGAGCAGATTATTTTTCCGGAAATTTCACACGAGAAATCGGAAAAACTGTGGGGCATGAATGTGACTATTGTGACAACGGCAAAAACCGACGCGGAAGGGGAAAAACTCCTTCGGGCGCTCGGTTTTCCTTTAAGGAATAACTAGAGCCCGTTAACGACGAAGGAGTTTACGGGCTCTTGTCCCCGGAGGGGGCTAAAATGGCAAAAACATCACTCATGGTCAAAGCGACGCGGAAACCCAAGTTCAAGGCACGGGCTTATCATCGGTGCCCATTGTGCGGTCGTGCCAGGGCTTATCTGCGGCGTTTCGACATGTGCCGCCTTTGTTTCAGGAAGTTGGCGTTGAAGGGAGAAATCCCGGGTGTAACGAAAGCGAGTTGGTAATATTATGACTGATCCCATTGCTGATTTATTGACCCGAATCCGAAACGGCATCCACGCGCGGCATGAATCGGTATCGGTTCCCGCTTCCAAGGTGAAGGAACAGGTGCTCAAAATCTTGAAGGAGACCGGTTACATTGCCAGTTACATTCGGGTTTCGGACAAACCGCAGGACCGGCTGACTGTTTTCCTCAAATACCGATCGGATCGAAAACCGGTGATTCGCGAGGTGAGCCGGGTCAGCCGGCCAGGCCGGCGGGTTTATCGCGGGCACCTCGAAATAAAACCTTTTCTACGCGGTATGGGGCTTACCATTTTATCGACCTCGAAGGGGATTTTAACCGATGCCCAAGCCCGCAAAAAGAAAGTGGGCGGCGAAGTATTGTGTCAGGTTTGGTGATTTATGTCGAAAACAGGAAAAAAACCGGTAGTGCTTCCCGAAAAGGTCAAGGCCCGCATTGACAATGGTGTTTTGCATGTTGATGGACCATTGGGGAAAGAGCAGATGGCGTTGAACCCGAATGTCACCGTTCAAGTCGATGCAAAGGAGATCAGGGTCAAACGGATCGATAATTCACGTTTGGCACGGCAGGCCCATGGACTTGTCCGGTCATTGGTGCAAAACATGGTCTCGGGAACGGCGGAAGGGTTCAAAAAAGAACTCGATATTCAGGGGATCGGTTACCGAGCCGATGTAAAGGGAAACACTTTGGCGATGACCCTTGGTTTTTCACATCCGGTGGAATACCCGATTCCGGCGGGCTTGAAAATCGCCGTCGACAAGCAGACCAAGCTGATCTTGAGTGGGAGCAACAAGGCGTTGGTGGGGCAGGCGGCCGCAAAAATCCGGTCGTTTCGGGCCCCTGAACCTTACAAGGGAAAAGGGATCAAGTATGCCGATGAGGTGATCCAGAGAAAAGTCGGAAAGGCGGCGGCTGGAGCATCCGGAGGCGGGGCAAAGGCAAAATAAATATTCACCAGGCCCAAAGGGCCGTTGAGGGGGAGGCTCCAAC
>JACQOY010000045.1 GCA_016207765.1 Deltaproteobacteria bacterium
ATGTAGGGGCAACCCCCTGTGGCCGTTAAACGGCCCCTCTTTATGGGGTTGCCCTGCAAGGAGGGCGGCCACAGGGGGTTGCCCCTACAAGATGATATGAAATTCACCATCGGTCAAATCACCTTTTTTGTTCTTTGCCTCCTTATTGCCGGTTTTCTTGATTTCTATCTCGGGGCCCGCTTCGGGCCGGAGTTGTTTTGGGGCATTCGCCTCGATCAGCTCGGCCGTCAATCGCTTCTGCCGGAAGAAACCTCCAACGCCGAACTCGAGGCGCTTCTGGCCGAGGAGGCCGAAAAGACCACCTTTCATGAAGTTCTGGAAAACAACGCCCCCACAGTTCAGGTTGCCGAACTGAAAGAAACCGTTCCCTTGGAAGTTCCTCCAAACATGATTGTCGATTCCATTCCAACCATTCCCGAAAAATCATTGAAAAAGGAGGAGGCGAAAAAACCGGAAGAAAAGAAAGTGGCGGAGGTTGCAACACCGCCCGAACCGACTCCGGACCCCATTGCCCAGGTTGTTGCCGAGGAGGTCCCTGTTTATCGTTATACCCTTCAAGTTGGTTCATTTTCCGACTCAGAACAGGCCAAAGGGGTGAAAAAGGCTTTCATCTCAAGGGGCTACTCTTCATTCATCAAAGAAGTTTCCATTCCTGGAAAAGGGAAGTGGTACCGCGTCCATGTCGGCAAGTTTTCCTCCTTCGATGCGGCCTTAAAGAACCAAAGTCAAATTAATCTGAACTATAAAATCATGCCGCTGATCGTGAAATTGTAGGATCGGGGTTCGGGTTCCGCAGAGAAATTATTGCCCTTGATTTCTGCTTACCGCTAAGCAATAATAGGCACCATGAAGATGAGTGAACTGGCCAAAAAATTGGGGCGCCGGGGCGGCTTGGCCCGCGGACGGCGTTTATCTCCCCGGCGGAGGAAAGAAATCGCCTCGCTGGGGGGGCGGGCGAAGGCGCTGTCGCGTCATGCCTTCCGCCGCATCCGGAGAAACTTTTATGGCTGGGAAGCGGTGAAAACCTTAAGGAAGCCACCGTGGGTCCGATCATTATCCACGGCCAAAGGACCACTCCCAGGAATCTATGCCCGGCACAATTGACTACCTTGAAACCGTCCTTGATGTTTCGGAGGACCTGGAAAAGAGAGGCATGACGCCGGTTTTAATCGGCGGGATGGCCCTGGTGATTTTGGGGTCAGACCGGATCACCAATGATTTTGATTTTCTCATCTCCGCGCCAGAGACGGTTCTCGCCGAGATAGTGGAAGTTTTTTATGCCCACGGATTCGAACTGGTCTCGAAATTGAAGGAGGGCAAGGTAACGCGGACTATCGACAACAAAAATATAGCGGTTGTTAGGCTGAAACTCGATGCGCCGCAGAGTGCCTACTTTTATCATCCAAAGAAGGAGCTCCGGATTGATCTCCTATTCGATTTTCCTTTTCCAGCCAAGGAAGTCGCTGGGAGGGCAACAAAGACTAAAATCAAATCCCGTTTCCTTCGAGTTGCCTCCACGGAAGATCTCATCCGTTTAAAAGAAATCGCCTACAAAGACCGCAAAGCCGCCACCGATGCCCAGGATTTGGAATTTCTTCGCAAAAAACTTGGGTGAAAATTGGAGAGAGGACAATTGACAATATATATATAGTCATATATCGTCACTCCGATATGGCCAGAAAAAAGATATCGACAACTGTTTATATTACCGAAGAGCAGAACGAGTTGCTCAAACAGCTCAACGAAAAAACGAGGGTCCCGATTGCGGAGTTTATTCGGCAGGGAATTGACATGGTGCTTCATAAGTACAAAAAAGATCTCCCGGGACAACTGACTCTTCTCGACGCCGCCAACGAATAGAAATCGCCTTTCCCCATGACTGAAATCCCCTTCGAGCGGCGACGCAACTTCTGCATCATCGCCCACATCGACCACGGCAAATCGACCCTTGCCGACCGGATTATCGAAATGACCGGGGGGTTGTCCTCGCGCGAAATGCGCGAACAGGTGCTCGATGCCATGGATCTGGAGCGCGAGCGGGGAATTACAATAAAAGCCCACAGCGTTCGACTCGTCTACAAGGCCAAAGATGGCCTCGAATACGAATTCAACCTTATCGATACCCCAGGCCATGTCGATTTTCATTACGAAGTTTCGCGGAGCTTATCGGCCTGCGAGGGGGCCATTCTCGTGGTCGACGCCTCGCAAGGGGTTCAGGCGCAAACGCTCGCCAATGTTTACATGGCGCTCGATCACAATCTCGAAATCCTTCCCGTCCTCAACAAGATCGATCTCCCCAACGCCGACCCCGACCGGATCAAAGAGCAGGTGGAACAGATTATCGGCATCGACACCAGCCAGGCCCTTTGCGTGAGCGCGAAAACGGGATTGGGGGTGGATAAAATCCTGGAGGCCATTGTGCATCGCCTGCCGGCCCCCCGCGGCTCGGAGGATGAACCGCTTCAGGCCCTCATTTTCGACAGCTGGTTTGACACCTACCAGGGGGCGGTAATCCTGGTGCGGGTGATCAACGGGCGGATGAATGTGGGCCAGAAAATCTCCCTTATGCATACAGGCAAAACCTACGAAATATTGAAACTGGGTTTTTTTACTCCGCGGCCGGTTATCTGCGAAACGTTGGTGGCCGGCGAAGTGGGATTCGTGATTGCCGGAATCCGCGAGGTACGGGAGACGAAAATCGGCGACACCGTTACGGATGCGGCAAACCCCTGCAAGGAAGCGTTGTCCGGTTTTCGCGAGGTGAAGCCGATGGTCTTTGCCGGAATTTATCCCATCCAGCCCAACGAATACGAAAATCTTAAACTGGCGCTTGAAAAATTGCGCCTAAACGACAGCGCTTTCAGCTTTGAGCCCGAAACCTCGGTGGCGCTTGGCTTTGGATTCCGGTGCGGTTTTCTGGGCCTGCTTCACATGGAAATCGTCCAGGAGCGGCTGGAACGCGAGTACAATCTGGAGCTGATTACCACCAGTCCAACCGTTATCTACAAGGTTCATCTCACCAACGGTGAGGTTCTGGAAATCGATAACCCGTCAAAAATGCCGCCGGAGGGGACTATCGATCATCTCGAAGAGCCGTTCATCGATGTGACCATCCATGTCCCCAGCGAATACGTGGGGAATGTCATTCAGCTTTGCGAGGAAAGACGGGGCATTCAGAAAAAGATCAATTATGTCACGCCGGACCGGGTGATGGTTCATTACGAACTGCCGTTTCCCGAAATCATGTTTGATTTCTATGACAAACTCAAGTCGCTCACGAGGGGCTATGCCTCACTGGACTATGAGGTTCTCGATTTCCGGGCCTCCCGGCTGGTGAAGCTCAACATCCTGGTCAACGGTGATCCGGTCGATGCGCTTTCCGTTATCGTGCACCGGGATCATGCCCAATATCGCGGCCGGGAACTGGTTTCCAAATTGCGGGAAATCATCCCCCGACAGCAATACGAGGTGGCGCTCCAGGCGGCCATCGGTTCCAAGGTGGTAGCCCGCGAAAATGTCAAGGCCCTAAGAAAGGATGTCATCGCCAAATGCTACGGCGGCGACATCACCCGCAAACGCAAGTTGCTGGAAAAGCAAAAAGAGGGTAAAAAGAGGATGAAACAGGTGGGACGCGTGGAAATTCCGCAGGAGGCGTTTCTCGCGGTGCTGAAGATTGATTAATAATGTCGAACGAAAATTTACATAACGGCCTCGAACGACTGAATCAGGATGTTGTTGCCGAGCCGCCCAGGAAAAAGAAGGGGGTTGTCCGGGAATATGTCGAAGCCCTTCTGGTTGCGGTGGTGTTGGCCTTTTTTATCCGTTCGTTTATTGTCGAGCCGTTCAAAATCCCCTCCAAATCGATGGTTCCCACCCTGTTGGTGGGGGACCATATTTTTGTCAACAAATTCATCTACGGCCTCCGCATCCCCGGCACCAAAAAATGGTTTCTCCAATTTGGCGAACCCAAACGGGGCGATGTGATTGTTTTTATTTATCCCGAAGATGAAAAGCTCGATTTCATCAAGCGGGTTGTGGGCGTTCCGGGGGATCATGTCCAGATGAAAGATGATAAATTCTATGTGAACGATGTGGAGGTGATGGAAGAGGAAATCCCTGTTGTTGGCGTCGATCCGAAGGACAAACGCCGCCTCCTGGTTTCCGAGGCGGAGGCCGTGGAAAAAATACCCCCTCCCTTTCGAAGAATTCCCTTTTACCGGGGGTTTGAGAATTACAAAATCCAGATGGAAAATCTGACCGGCTACAACCACATGATTCAGCGGAGCCGGATGCTCCCCAACAACGAGGAAATCGACCTTGTGGTGCCGCCTGACAACTTTTATGTTATGGGAGACAACCGGGACCAGAGCGCCGATTCCCGCGTGTGGGGTTTTGTCCCCCGGAAGAATCTCAAGGGGAAGGCGCTCTTTATCTGGCTCTCGCTCGATTCCGACCGCGGCGGCATCCGGTTGAAGCGGTTTGGGAAGAAGATTATCTAAGGCGGCAGGGCCGCCGGCCAAATATTGAGGATGTGACTTCAAATCGTCCGCAAGCTTCTGTGTAAAATAAAAAGAAGTTGCCTGAGAAGAATCCAAAAAATCCAAAAAACCGCATTGACTTCCGCCCCGAAACCCTGATAGGACATCACAAAATTTACGATGAATTCAGGAAACAAATGGGGAAATTAAAGGGCTTTATACGGTCGGTCCAGACAACCTCCCAGCGGAGACGCTAGGGAGGTTTTTTTTTATGAAGACTATCCTCGATTCAACAGACATGCAGATGGCCATCGATAAAATGGCCAAGGAAATTGTGGAAGAGGCGGGGAGTCTTGACTCTCTGGTGCTTGTGGGCATTCGCACACGGGGGGTCCCCTTGGCTCAGCGGATTGCCGGCCGAATCAGGGAGTCGAAAAAGAAAGAGGTCCCGGTAGGCACCCTCGACATCAACCTCTACCGCGACGATTTATCAAGGCTCGATTACCACCCCATCATCGGCAAAACCGAAATCCCCTGCCCGGTCGATGAAAAAACGGTTTTCCTGGTGGACGATGTTCTCTACACCGGGCGGACCATCCGGTGTGCCATGGATGCCCTTTTCGATCTGGGGCGCCCCGATTCGATCAAACTGGCGGTGCTGGTGGACCGCGAGGGACGTGAGCTTCCCATTCAGGGGGATGTTGTCGGCATTCACCATCCCGCGGGGCGGGGTGAAAATGTGAAGGTGAATCTTGCCGAGACCGACGAAAAAGACGAAGTCATTGTGGAGTGAGGATGCAACTGGCACGCAAAGACCTGCTGGGGATTGAAAGCTTAAGCAAAAAAGAAATCGAATTAATTCTCGAGACGGCGAAGACCTTTCAGGAAATATCAACCCGCGAAGTCAAAAAAGTCCCCACCCTCCGGGGTAAAACGGTCATCAATCTCTTTTTCGAGGATTCCACCCGGACCCGGACCTCGTTTGAAATCGCCGGTAAGCGGCTTTCCGCGGATGTCATCAATATTTCGCAGAAAGGCTCATCCGTCGCCAAGGGGGAAACGCTTCTCGATACCGCGAAGAACATCGAGGCGATGGGGCCCGATTTGATCGTCTGCCGGCATTGGGCGGCGGGGGTTCCCCACTTCCTCGCTTCGAGGCTCAAGGCCTCGATCATCAACGCCGGGGACGGCGCGCACGAGCATCCGACGCAGGCGCTTCTCGATCTCATGACCATTCGCGAGGCGAAGGGGAAAATTGCGGGCCTCAATGTGAGTATTGTCGGCGACATCTCCCACAGCCGTGTTGCCCGGTCGAATATTCATGCCTTGAATAAAATGGGGGCCCGGGTGACGGTGGCCGGGCCCGCGACAATGATCCCGGCGGAAATAGAAAAAATGGGGGTCAAGGTGTCAACCGATTTGAGGAAGGGGATCGCCTCCGCCGATGTGATCATGATGCTCCGCATCCAGCGTGAACGGCTGACGATGTCGCCATTTCCGACCCTGCGCGAATATTCTCAACTCTACGGTTTGAACAAGGAAGCGCTCAAGGGGGCCAAGCCGGATGTGGTGATCATGCATCCGGGGCCTGTCAATCGCGGCGTGGAAATCGACCCCGAGGTGGCCGACGGCCCTTATTCGCTGATTCTCGATCAGGTGACAAACGGTGTGGCCATCCGCATGGCAGTGCTTTATCTTTTGTCGGGACCGAAAGGAAAAGCGGCTTTATGAGGCTCATCATCAAAAACGGACATCTCATCGACCCCAAAAACCGGCGCAATGGCCGGTTCGATCTGCTCATCGAAGAGGGAAAGGTGCGCGATATTCTAAAAGCGGGACACACGGTTGCGTCTGCCGATGTGATCGACGCCAAAGGGTGCATTGTCAGCCCCGGTTTTATCGACCTCCATGTCCATCTGCGCGAGCCGGGGTACGAATATAAGGAAACGATCCGGAGCGGAACACTGGCCGCGGCGGCGGGGGGATTTACCTCGGTCTGTTGCATGGCCAACACCAATCCGGTCAACGACAACGCCTCCATCACCGAATATATCCTCAAAAAGGCGAAAGAAGAGGGAACGGTGAATGTGTTTCCCATCGGCGCCTTGTCGAGGGGGCTTGCGGGGAAAGAATTGAGCCCCATGGGGGAGCTTAAAAAAGCGGGGTGCGTGGGGTTCTCCGACGACGGCAAAACGGTTCAAAACAGCCGCCTCATGCGTTTGGCCCTGGAATACGCCAAAACCTTTGATGCGCCGGTTATCAGCCACGCTATCTGCTCCGATTTGGCCCACGGCGGGGTCATGCACGAGGGTTTTGTCGCAACAAAGCTGGGGCTTCCCGGAATTCCCTCGGCCGCTGAAGATATCATCATCAGCCGCGATATCCGTTTGGCGGAAACAACCGGCGCCCGCCTCCATATTGCCCATCTTTCCACGGCAGAGGGGGTGGAACTGGTGCAGAAGGCCAAAAAGAAGGGGATCAGGGTTACCGCCGAGGCGACTCCGCACCATTTTACTTTGACCGACGAGACGGTGGAGGCGCACCCTCCGGGTACTGCGGCCAAGCCGTCCCAGGATGGGGCTTCGCCGTACGACACCAACACAAAAATAATGCCGCCCCTTCGTTCCGAAAAAGATCGGAGGGCGATTGTCGAAGGGCTTGCCACGGGGGTTATTGATGCGATTGCCACCGATCATGCCCCCCATGCGCTTGTGGACAAAGAGATTGAATTTGATTCGGCCGCTTTTGGAATAGTGGGGTTGGAGACAGCCTTAAGTTTGTCCCTCCAACTGGTTGAAAAGAAAAAATTAACGATGAAAAAAATGGTGGAGCTGTTGACGATCAATCCGGCGCGTATTGTCGGCCTGAAAAAAGGGGGCCTTGAACCCGGGGCCTCCGCCGATGTCGTAATTTTTAATCCCTCCCTTTCCTGCAAAATCGATCCGGCCAAATTTTATTCCAAGAGCAAAAACACCCCGTTTGGCGGGATGAAGGTGAAGGGGGTTGTAAAGTATACGATTGTCGGGGGAAAAGTTATTTATCAGGTTTGAAAAGTTCAAGGTTATAACAGTTCAAGGACTGACTTTAAAAACTTTTAACTTTTCGAACCTTGAACTTTTGAAACATTAAGTGAATTTGAAACCAGCCCACCTCATTTTGTCCGACGGAAAAATTTTCTCCGGAACGTCGTTTGGTGATGAAGGCGCCCGATGGGGTGAGGTCGTTTTCAATACGTCACTCACCGGCTATCAGGAAATCCTGACCGATCCATCGTATCAGGGCCAAATCGTCGTCATGACCTATCCCGAAGTCGGGAACACCGGCGCCAATCCGGTCGATGTCGAGTCGGCCAAAATTTATCTTTCGGGATTCGTCGTGAAAGAAAATTCCCCCATTGTGAGCAACTTTCGGGCGAAGTCATCTCTCTCCGCTTTTTTGAAGAAGAATAAAGTCCCGGCTGTCGAGGGAATTGACACGCGCGCATTGGTGAGGCACATCCGCGATGCCGGGGCAAAACCGGCGCTTATTCATGTCGGTGTGGTCACGGATTTTTCGAAACTGAAGAAAAAGGCGGCCGCCCTTCCTTCCATGGAGGGACAGGATTTGGCAAAAGTGGTTTCATGCAAGAAGCCGTATGGGTGGAACAGGGGGAGTCACAGGATTGTGCGCATGGTAGGGGCGCAGGGCCACGAAGTGGTCCCTCCTAGGGGCCGTGCGCCCGTACAAAAAAAGAAATTCAACGTCATCGCTTATGATTTCGGTATCAAACAGAATATTCTCCGGATGTTAGTCGATGCCGGATGCCGGGTGAAAGTGGTTCCGGCCGATTATCCCGCCGAAGAGGTTTTGGGCCAAAACCCGGACGGCGTCTTTCTCTCCAACGGTCCCGGCGATCCGGCGGTTTGTACCTATGCCGTCGAGAATGTCCGGAAAATTTTGGGGAAAAAACCGATGTTCGGCATCTGTCTGGGCCATCAAATCATGGGATTGGCCCTTGGGGGGAAGACCTTCAAGCTGAAATTCGGCCATCACGGGGGAAACCAGCCGGTGATGGACTTATCCACGCAAAAAGTGGAGATCACCGCGCAACACCCCGAGCCCGCGCGTGTCGCGCCGGCATCTGCCGCGCAACAGCTCCAGCCGGCGCCGCCGGCCGTTCAGGTGGAAGCGGCCCAGACGATCCGGGTTGAGATATCCAAGCTGGACAGCGTGATGAACCTGCTGGGCGAGCTGGCCACGGCGAAGATCCGGTTCGATCAACGGATACAGGAGATTTCGGGTCTTCACGACGAAGTCAACCGGCTGAACGCGTCGCTCCGCCGCGGCGTCGACCTGAAATCATTCGCGTCCGAATTGGGATTGGTCGACACCGCGTTCAAGGACAACCTGGAAGAGCAGAGGCGGGCGTCGGACGAAGTCCGTCGGATTTCCGGGGAACTGCAGGAAGCCGTCATGCGCACCCGCATGATCCCGGTCGGGACCGTCCTCAAAAAATTCCCCCGAATGGTCCGGGACATTGCCAGGGACACGAACAAAAAAGTGAAATTGACGATCCTCGGCGAAGACACCGAGATGGACAAGACCGTGGTGGAGAGCATCGGCGATCCGCTGATGCATCTGATCCGAAACGCCATCGACCATGGAGTCGAGCCGCCGGCCGCCCGCCTGCAGGCGGGCAAACCGGAGGAAGGGCAGGTCGTCATCCGCGCCGGCCACCAGGGGGACATGGTCGTCATCTCGATCGGCGACGACGGCGCGGGACTTCGGAGAGACAAAATACTGAACAAGGCGATCGAGCGCGGACTGGTGGCGGCGGAGGCCGCGCCCGGTCTGTCTTCGGCCGCCGTCTGCGACCTGATTTTCCGGCCCGGATTTTCAACGGCGGAAAAAGTGACGGACCTCTCCGGCCGCGGAGTCGGAATGGACGTGGTCCGGAGCCAGATCAGCAAGCTCAAGGGAACGGTGGACGTGCAGAGCGTTGAGGGCAAGGGATCCACGTTTACCATCAAGCTTCCCCTGACCCTGGCCATCATTCAGGTGCTGATGGTGACCGTGGGCCAGCGCCGGTACGCCTTGCCGCTGACCGCCGTCCAGGAAACCCTCAGCGTCCCCAACTCGGACATCCACGCCATCGGGCTCAAACAGGTATTCAATCTCCGCGGCGAAGCAGTGTCCCTCGTGCGTCTGGCGGACATGCTCGGGCTGAAAAGCATGGCCTGGACCACCGGCGAAGAATCCAAAGTCGTCGTGGTCAATGTGGGCCAGGACAAGGTTGGATTGCAGGTCGACGTATTGATGGACATGCGGGAAGTCGTGATCAAGACGCTGGGCACCGTTTTGAAGCACGTCAAGTTCGCGACAGGCACGACGATCATGGGAGACGGCAGTTTGGTGTTGATTCTGGATCTGCCGGAACTGGCGCGGGAAACCAAAAATCTCGAAACGACGGGAATGGCCGGCCGGAAGGCGGAGGAACCCATTGTTTCGGACGCCAAACCGGCGGCGCAAACCAGCCCGGCCGCGCCCGACTATCGCGCGACCCTGCTCCTCGTTGACGATTCACCAACGGTGATCCGCCTGGTGGCGCCGGCCGTTCAGCGGCACGGGTTCCGGGTGCTGACCGCGTCGGACGGCGTGGAAGCGCTGGAAGTACTCGGCCGGGAAAAGGTGGACGCGGTGGCTACGGATGTATCGATGCCGAGGCTCGACGGATACGGAGTCTGCCGGGAAATCCGCAAACGACCGGCATTTCAGAGCATGCCGGTCATCCTGTTCTCATCCAAGGGAGACAAGCTGGACAAGGTGCGCGGTTTCGACGTGGGCGCGGACGAATATATCGAGAAGCCGTTAGATCCGGCCGTGCTGGTCGCCAAACTCGAGCAACTGCTCCGGAGGACG
>JACQOY010000041.1 GCA_016207765.1 Deltaproteobacteria bacterium
ATATTACGGCAATTGCCGGCCTGTTTCGGGGTCTGCCGAGTCGATTTGTTTACAAGAAGGAACTGGAGCTGGTGCCCGGCCTTGGATTTGTGCTTGTTTTTGGCGACATGACCCCTGTCGTCCGGCCTCCAAGCGAAGAAGGAGATCCGGCCAAGGTTGCGGCCGCCCGCAAAAAAGCCAGGGATGACATTGCCCAAGTCAAAGATAAGGTGACGAAAAAGGGGATTGTGAGCATTGACTTCACCCCCGGTACACGGGTTCGTGCTGGTGCCGGCATTGGGGAGGCCAAAAAGGGTTTTGCCAACCTGGCGATTGATCTGAACGCCGTGGTTTTGGTTTTGAATGTTGAAGGAACCTCGCAGATTATGCCGGTGAGTTGGGGAAAATTTCTTGTTTCAGAAGGGGCCGGGACCAACCGGCGCGTCGATGTCAGAGCCGAAGATATCTACCCGGAAGATTACAAACCGTCAGGGGGGATTTCCGGAGAGGAAGCCCGCAAAGCCCACGTTCAGGCCATACGCGATGCGGCCGAGGCTATCCAGATTCGGAATGGAATTGCCATTATCAACGATTGGCAGGAAGCGGTATCGTCTCCGGAACAGCCGGCAAACAGGGAACGGGTTCAGTTGAATGAACTTCTGGATCATTTTGCGCCCGCTTTTGCGCTGATTGATCGGGGGGAGGAAAATGCCCTGCAACAGTGGTGCGAAAAGAAGCGTGTTTCAGCTGATTTTGTTCATGCCCTTAGAACCTGGATTTCCGATGATGAATTGGCGGAGGTTTACGAGAGAGCGCACATAGAACCGACCTGGCAGGCGATGAGGAAGCAACGCGTCGGAAAATCGATCTTGTCGTCTGCCGCCGGAAGCATGGTCAGCCGTTTTGTGACCGAAAGAAAGCCGGCCGAGACAGGCATTCCCCCGATTACCTACCACGATGAAAAACCTTCTTCCCCCATGACTTTTAAACAATATGAGGAGGCCCATCGCCGGTCTCATTCTGCAGATTATCAAAGGGTGGAAGCACTGGTCGATTCCCAATTGGCTTTCCACACCCCTGAATTTCGATCGGGATGGGAAAAAATCCTGGGTGCTTTGGATGGAGTGCGGAGATCGTTTGCCTCGGCCATGGCGACTTATGTTTCTGCCTACGAGGCCTCCCCGCATTCTTCTTTCGAGCCTGTCTCTGAGGCAACCTACAATCTTCATCGGGCAATTCTTGACAGCTCCCTTTTTGAGGAGGTCGATCGGGATCTTCGTATCTGGGCCTTCTATACCCTGGAGGCTCGTGACCGTTTCCAAAGCCTGCGTGCTGAAATGAGTGAGGAGCAGGATGGGGAAAGGAAAAGGAAGTTGGGCGAGGAATTAAACAGGGCACAAGCCCGCTATTACCGTTTATTGGGGCGTGGTCTGCGTTACCGTGTTTTGAACGAACTGGATAGAGTCTATGGGGGACCTGAGGTGAAAGGAATGCATTCCCTTCTGATCATGAGGGAATTGAGGGGGCTTGCCCTGCGGGTGGAATTGGTGGCCGAATTGCTGGCCCGGGGAATGAATTTGAAAACACGGCTTGCGGGTATTGAGGAAGAACTCACCCGTTTCAAGGGGAAAATGGGGCCCTTGGGCGTCAAAGAACTGAATCCGGTGAGTTATAAGGCCCTGGTTTGTCAGAAGCTCCGGAAAGAGAAAAAAGAATTGAAGTCTCTTGCCGCCAAGTATGGGTTGGAGGCCGATCTCGATCGGGTTTTGCATTCTTTGGCCGGTGAAACCTACCGCGTCATTCCGGAAGCGTACGGCTCCCTTGATCAGCTATTCGGGCAGGCGCCGGCAGTGGGAGATGCCTGGTTGACACGGTGGCGCGTTTTGCATGCGTGGGCTGAAACGTATGCTGACGATTTGGGCCAATGGCTCCCCAAGGAATTGGAATTATACCAGCTCTCTTTTGAAACGGAATACAAGACGCACCAACTGGAAGGACATCTTCAGAAATTGAGGTATGCCGATCTCATGGCCATGGCGGAAAAAGAGGGGGGAGTTACGCCTGACCACCAGGCAAAGTACGATCGGGCCATGGCCGACTATGTAGAAAAATTTTCGGCTTACGAAGAAATGGCCGAGGCAATGACCCATCCCGGCTCCAAAACGAAAGAGTATCAGAGAAAAAAGGGGGAAACAGAGCTTTTCTTTGCCTGGATGCGTCTGCATTGGACAGTAGCCGATATCCTGAAAGAAACGGGAGACCCTTCAGCCAATAAATTGCAGATGCTTTCCGTCATGTTCCCCGATCAGGTTGAATTTTTGAATCGTCTGAGCAGTGACCAGATGGAGGGGATTCGTCCCATTTTTGAAAGCATGACCTTCGAAACCATTGGCGAACTTTATCATGAAACGCTCATTGCCGGGAACGACCCGCGAAAACTTGACCAAATCATGGGTAAATGGGGGCTGGAGGCGACCCGGCAGGGGGTCGATCAGGTGGAAATTTACGGCGCCGGTGTTTTGGCCGGAGCGATGGGGCAGTCCTCGGGGGCCCATTTGTTGGGGCAGGGGGCCGGCATTTTGAAGGACGATCAGGCGGCGTTTGGAGTGGTGCCCCAGATGATGGGTTTTTCGGCCAATCATCAGGGATTTTCGGATTATACCTTTGTGGTTGCTTTTCTTGCATCCCTGGGACTCGGTCGGCCCTGGGTTGTGTACGAGGCCAACAATTTCGATCCCTTTCCCATTTTGGGAACCGCGCTTTCCAACGGCGATGGGATCGGTTTTGAACGGGCAGGGGGAGGGAGTTCTTCTCTTCAGGCGGCCATCGGCAAGGCCATTGACCGCGGGGTTTCACCGATGGGATTCGATCATGGAACGCGCCGTTTTAGCTCCACCCCAAACCCTCTGGCTGATCATCCCCTTGGCGCTTTGATTCCGCGGGAATATGTTTTTGGGGGAAGTATTGGGGAGATCGGCGAAGCGGCGCGGCAGGGGGAAATTCCCTATGCGCCGATTTGGCAGAATCTCCGGTTTAATCATGATCCGGATATCGGGTTGTCCGGAAATGTTGTTGGAAAAAACTTCAAGGAACCGTGGGCCATTCATGCGGGGGCTCCCATGGGGGGGGCGGCGACCATGGCCTTCGGCGATCCGATTCCGGCTTGGGTACTCCCCTCTACCGTTGAAGAACTGAAAGCGATGGGGGTTGATGTTTCAAGTTTGATCGATGCCCCAAACGGAAATGGCAATGGAAATGGAAATGGAAATGGACATAGCCGGGCTGTCAGACGGGCCGTTGCCGCTCATACGGAGGTGGCCCGTTATCGCGCCTCACTCAAACCACTGCAAACAGGGAAGGGGTCAGGGCTTGACAATGGACAAACCTCCGGCGGGAACGGTGCAGAGAAGACGGAAACAGTTTCGGGGGCGGAGGTAGTGGTCATCGAAGATGGCCGGAGCGCAATTGAACCGGCGGATAGGGTGGAAAATGAATCCTCTCGTTCGGGATTGGACATTTCCAACGTTGCCGGAGTTTCCGGAATGCCCACGGCCGTTCTCGGTCGTTCGGTAATCGCCCGATCCGCCGCAGTGCCTATGGCCTTAAGAGCGGTGGTACGATAAAATTCAAGAAAGAACCAAACCATGTCGGCACCCATCACCGCATCAAACAATCAAAAAACCAGTTTCGACTATTGGGATGAAAAGTTTGCTTCAATTGAAGAGACCCTCCCCAACCTTTCCATTACCGAAGATGAAAGAGAAATCATCCGATCCGAGCTGACTGTAGCCCGATCCTATCTTTCCGGTCTTGAAAAAAACGCTCCCCTCGACAACGGACAGGTGGATTATTTTAACCGATCAAGAACCAATATGGTTGAGGCCATGCGGCGCGGAAGTTTCCGAAAAATGCAGGAGGTCAACCGGCACAACCACCGGATGGAGATGGTCGGGAAGGCAGGCGAGATCGGGAGTTACGTCGGCATCGGTGTCGGCATCACTATTCTGACGGCGGGAACAGGCACCGCTGTCGCCGGAACGTTGATTACCGGGGAGTTTGTCTCGGCCGGTACCGCTTCCATTATCGGCACATCGGTGGCCACACTGGGGGGCTCCGCCATCGGTTCGGGAACTTATGCCCTGGAGTCCGGCGCCGAAGATGTCTGGGCCGGCCGAGACATCGACTCCCAAAAAATGAAAAAGAAGGCGGTCATGGGGGCGGTGGAAGGGGGGATGGCCGCCTTTGGCCCATCGGCCGGGCGCGCCGTGTTTCAAACGCTGGCCGCCAAAGAAGTTTTGACGACTGCGGAGCGTTTCGGTATCGGCGTGGGGCAGACGATGATCGACGGCATTGTGAGCGGCGCCGGCATCGAAGGGAGTCGCTCGGTTGTCGAACAAATCTATGACGAAGGAAAATCGTGGGATGAGCTCAACTGGTCTCATGCCGCAAAAAGCGCCGGCATCGGGGCCCTTGCTGGTGCGGTCATTGGTCCTCTCATGCATGCGGGAATGGGGGTGCTGGGAAAAATCGTCCGAAAATTTTTGCCAAAATCAATCACAAGCCACCAGGTGGCAAGCCACGAGGCGGCAAACCGCCAAGTGGCAACCGAGGTGACGGATAGGGCCCCCAAAGCGGCTCAAACGCTTGAAGAAGGAATCGAGGCGATTTCATCCTATTCCCCCAACCCAGGCCAAATCCGGGAGGTCCCCGGCGGGATTAAAGTCGTTCGCGCCGAGGGGAGGCGGCCGATCCCCCATGTTGTGGCGGAGGACCCCAAATTTAAAGAACTCCATGGAAATGGCGGACAGAATCTTCACGAACGGCTCCCCCATCACAGGGTCCTGCAGGTTCTGGACTATCTGGGGATCAAATTAACCAAAGACAAAACGCGTCTCGAAAATTTAAACCCCGCCGACGGCGGATATGTTACCAAAATTCAAAACCGCCTGGCCGATGACCTGGATGAAGAAACAATCAAAAAAGTTTTGAAATTTTTCGGCGTCAACGGCCACACGGAGGATGCCTGGCAACAGCAGATCCGCTGGTTTAAGGCCGGATGGACGGGCAAGGAGAGGCATGTCACCGATATAGATGACACGGTGGTGGATAATTACAACATTCATTGGGCCGATTTGTTTCCGACCGTGGCCCCCTTGAAAATAGCCGCCGCCCTTTTGCATCTGGCCACCCCCCTCGATTTCGGGGGGGTGAATTATCTGGCGCAGGCCCGCCCGCAGGCCTACGAGATCGCCCGGGTGTTGCGAACCGGCGAGACCATTCCGGTCAAGACCGACAATTTCAAGCGGATGCTTTTTGAGGTCTACCGCCGTTTTCCGGGTCACAAGTTCGCGCATACGTTCAAACTTCCGTATCAGCGGGTCCATTATGTCGAGGATGTCCACTATAATCCCTCTATCCGCACGGCCTCGGAGCAGGCCATTGCGCTGGAAAAACTGCGCGACCTTGTGCGGGCGCAGGCATGGAAAGGGCTTTCAGACGATTTAAAAAGAACGGTTGCCATTGCAACGTTCCATCCCAAGGGGTACAAGATGAAATTAAGGACGCTGGACCCGTTTCTAAACCCCGAACTCCGGAATGTTTCCGACTCAACCCTGGTTGACAACGCCTCCTATTACACCGAATTCGGCGCCGCCCGTCTGGGAGGGCGGGCCGTTCATGTTCAAGACCGGGGCATGTCTATTTTGAACGGCAACTATCTGACCGGGGATTCTTTGGGGGGCTTAAATCTTGTTTTAAGAAAAATGGGGTTGGCCCGTTTGGCCGGGCTGACAAATCGCGTAGGGCGGCTTAATCGGCTTCCGGGCGCCCGCTACGGGATGTCGGATTATCTGATCCCGGCCATTCAGGAAAGCGAAGGAAAAAGTTCCCATCTGATCAGCTTTAATTCGCCAAAACCCAAGGAGACGATCAAAAGACTTTGGGAATTGATCTACCGGCCCCTCCCGAAAAACGGTCTGGCGCCGGGGAGCGAGGTTCAGCGGGCCACTGTTTATCTCTCTTTTGCGCGCAAAAGGTCCGAATTCGACGCCCCCATCAGCCAGGCAAAAGGAGTTATCGAGGATCTCAAACAGACCCTTTTGGCGGAAAAACTGGGGGACGGAAAGACCGCTTACGAAGAGGCGCGGGAACTCTTTGTCAGCCTCTCCAACGCCCCGTTGGAAAGAATCAGTCATCCTGACCTCCCCCGGTCGCCGACGTCGTTCGATCCGCCCCTTCCCCTATAAAGTCCCTTGACGGCCATCAATTTTATGTACTAACACTGGTATAACGGATATGGCCCTTATGAAAAAAATTTCGAAGATCGGCAACAGCTATGGGGTGATCATTCCTTCCGATGTCATGGCGTTGGTGGGTCTTAAACCCGATGCCGAGGTGGAGATTACCGTGGAAAAGGGGGGGCTTCTCATTCATCCCACCCGGCAGGAGGATCAGCTGGTGATGGAGACTTTCCGCCAGTTTGCCGATCAGTACGACGAAACCCTCAGAAAATTGGCTTGATCTGAATCGATCATGGAACTCATCTACCTGAAAAAAGACCAGGTGTTGGCCATGCATGCCTACCTGATCCGCAAGTACGGCGGAACGATGGGATTGCGGGACGAAGGACTGTTGGAATCAGCCTTGGCTCAACCGAGGCAAAGCGCCTTTGGGGAAGATATTTATCCCGACATTTTTTCCAAGGCGGCGGCCTACGGATTCAGCCTTTCCGAAAATCAACCCTTTGTGGATGGCAACAAGCGGGTTGCCGTTTCCGTTATGGGGACCTTTTTAATGGTCAATCACCACAATCTGACCGCCACCCCCAAGGCCCTTTACGAGGCGATGATCAAACTGGCGAACAAAAAAATAACACGCGAGGCCCTTGCCCAATGGTTGAAGAAAAACTCCAAACCGGTTAAAGGATAAATGTGTTTACAGGCATTGTTCAAGGTACCGGCAAGGTGGTTTCGTTTTACGGCGGCAAGCTCACCGTTTCCTGCGATATTTTACTTAATGGTGTCAGGGTGGGGGAAAGTATCGCGGTCGATGGTTGCTGTCTCACGGTGGTTGGTCGCCGGAGGAGTTCGCTTGTCTTCGATGTCTCGGACGAAACGCTTCGTAAAACGAAGGTAAAATCATATCGTCACGGTACGGTCGTCAATCTGGAACGGGCCATGAAGGCCTCCGATCGCTTCGGCGGCCATTTTGTTCTCGGTCATGTGGACGGGGTTGGGCGGATCGAGCAGATGAAAAAAAATCCGGGGTCGATCGCAATCACCATTTCTTATCCAAAGGGGCTTTCCCGGTATCTGATTGACAAGGGGTCGGTTTCCGTAGACGGCTGTAGCCTTACGCTGGCGCTCTCCGGACGGAATCGGTTTAAAGTATACATCATTCCGCACACAGCCTCGGTCACGAACCTGACTTATCTAAAAACGGGGGATCCGGTAAACCTGGAAATGGATATGGTGGGGAAGTATGTGGCGCGCTTGATTTCAGGGTAGAATACGGTTAATAACCGTATTCTACAAATCATGGACCTAAAATATTTAAACGAATCCTATTTTCGCGTCGAGCGGGCCCTTCAGGACCTGGCGGCGGGGAAGATGATCATCCTCGTGGATGATGAAGACCGTGAAAATGAGGGGGATCTTGTTGTCGCGGCCGAGAAGGTCACGCCGGAGGCGATTAATTTCATGTCCAAAGAGGGGCGGGGGCTTATCTGCCTCGCCCTGACCGAAGAAAAGGTAAAATCCATCGGCCTCCCGATGATGGTCACCGACAACGAAAGCCGGTTTCAAACAGGTTTTACCGTTTCCATTGAGGCCAGGGAGGGGGTTACCACCGGTATTTCGGCGCACGATCGCGCCCACACAATTTTGACGGCGGTCAAGGATGATTGCAAACCGACGGATCTGGTCCGCCCCGGACATGTTTTTCCGCTCCGGGCGCGTAACGGCGGGGTGCTGGTTCGAAGTGGACAAACGGAAGGCTCCGTCGATCTGACCCGTCTTGCGGGATTGAAGCCGGCGGCGGTTATCTGCGAGATTCTCAAAGAGGATGGGACCATGGCGCGGCTCCCCGATCTGGAGAATTTTGCCGCAGAATACGACCTGATCATCGTCTCAATTGCCGACATCATCAAATTCCGCAAACGCTACGAGACGCTGGTTCATCTGGAGGCCGAGGCCGCCATGCCGACCGATTTCGGGTCGTTTCGTGTCCGTGTTTTTTCCAGTGATGTGGATGATCGCCACCATGTGGTTCTTTCCATGGGGGAGATCAGTCCGGATGAGCCTGTTCTCGTGCGGGTTCATTCCGAGTGTCTCTCCGGCGATGTTTTTGGGTCTCTCCGGTGTGATTGCGGCCCCCAGCTCCATGCGGCGCTCCGGATGATTTCCGAGGCGGGGAAGGGGGTTTTGCTCTACATCCGGCAGGAGGGGCGGGGGATCGGGCTCATCAACAAACTGAAGGCCTATGCCCTGCAGGAAAAGGGGCTCGATACGGTGGAGGCGAACGAGGAGTTGGGTTTCAAGGCCGATCTTCGCGAATACGGCATCGGAGCGCAGATTCTGGCGTCGGTGGGGTTGAAAAAAATCCGCCTCATGACCAACAACCCAAAAAAAATCATCGGTCTCGAGGGATACGGGCTCGAAATCGTCGAACGGGTTCCAATCGAGATGGCCCCGTCCGATCACAACATGCTTTATTTGAGGACGAAGCGGGAGAAGATGGGGCATCTTTTAAAGAAGGTTTAAAGTTCAAAGTTTAAAGTTCAAAGTTCAAGTTTCACAACTTAAAAAAACCTTGAACCTTGAACCTTGAACCTTGAATAGATTATTGAAACAACCAACTCGATCTCTGAAAATGAGCCCGAAGAATCGCAAAAAGCCGCGCATAGCGATCATCGCGAGCCGTTTCAACCCCGATATTTGCGACGGGCTCATTCAAGGGGCTGTTTGTGCGCTGAAAGAAGCCGGTTTTGGCGAAAGGGATTACACGCTCTTTCGCGTCCCGGGGGCGTTTGAAATTCCGCTGACAGCTCGCCGTGTGGCGGCTCGCCGCGTGGCGGTTGCCTCCAAAAAGTATCGCGGCATTATCTGTCTGGGGGCGGTGATTCGCGGCGAGACGCCGCATTTTGATTATATCTGCAGGGCGGCGACTGATGGAATCTCCCGTGTGGCCCTCGATTTCGGGATTCCGCTGGCTTTTGGGGTGCTGACAACCAATACGGTCGATGAGGCGGTCGCCCGGTCGAGGCCCGATGAATTCAACAAGGGGCGCGAGGCGGCGATGACCGTGTTGGAGATGGTTGATCTTTTAAAGACGGTGGATAGTGGATAGTAAAAATGGGATCAAGGCGCAAAGCACGGGAATATTGTCTGCAGGTTCTTTTCCAGATCGAGTTTACAGGTGGAACGGGCCAGGGCCCCAAACCGAACGAGGTTTTAAGCCGGTTCTGGGAGGAAAATTCCACCTCCGACGAGGTGCGAAAGTTCACGGAGGAGCTGGCTTTGGGGGCCATTCGCAATCAGAAGGAAATCGACGTCCTCATTGAGGCCCACTCAACCAACTGGAAACTTTCGCGCATGGCCTCGGTCGACCGCAATTTGCTCCGGCAGGCGGTGTATGAGCTTATCTATTGCGACGCGATCCCGTCTTCTGTGACAATCAACGAGGCGGTCGAAATTGCGAAAAAATACGGAACGGAAGAGAGTTCGGCGTTTATTAACGGGATATTGGACAAAATCGCGAAAGAGTAGGGGCGGTTCGCGAACCGCCTCTACAGAATAATTCTTGCACATCAAATTTACCGCAAAGTCGTTTGACAAAATCGAGGCCCGGTGCGCCGTGGTGACGGTTTATTCCGATTCCCGCCCGCTCAAGGGAATTTCGGCCCTTGTCGACTGGCGGTTGAACGGCCGGCTTTCCAAGGTTTTGAAAGCCAACCGTTTTGTCGGAGCGTTTGGAGAGTGTCTTCTTATGCCCTCGGAGGGGCGCATCCGGGCCCCCGAAATTTTGGTGATGGGTTTGGGCTCAAGGGACCTTTTCAACGAATCGCATGTGGGATCCGCCACCCAATTGCTTTTGGAAAAAATGGCCCAAAAAAAGATCGCCGATTTTCTGGTGTCGTATTCCGATTTTATTGCCGACCGATTCGAGTGGCGGAACGGCGTTCGTTTGTTGGTATCCCGACTCCACGATTTCGAGGGCATCCAGGCGGTCAACCTTTGTGAGCCGGATGACTGCGTGCGTGACGCAAAAAGGCGTCACATGGATTTTGGGGCCAGCGTGAATGTGACATTTGAAACAATTTCTTCATGAATTACCCCGATGCTTCCGATGAAGAGTTGATGGCTGTCTACCAAAAGGGGGATTTAGAGGCCTTTGGGGTTCTGCTTGCCCGCCATCAAAAGGGGATTTACAATTTTCTCTACCGATTCTTGAGACAGAGTGAGAATGTGGAGGAGGCGTTTCAGGAAGTTTTTGAGCGGGTTGTGCGTTCGGCCTCGACCTACGTCCCCACCGCCCGGTTTACCACCTGGCTTTACACCATTACCCGGAATTACTGCATCGATCTGAGTCGGAAAGGGCGTTTTCGAAGGACCATTTCTCTCGATGACTCATCGGGGGACGAGGAATCCTTTTCCCTGGGGGACAAGGTTTCCGATGAAGGGCCGGGTCCGGACCAAATGGCCTCCGCTTCCAACCTGGAGGATAAACTCGCCTCTGCGTTGGCTCAAATCAACCCCGATCAACGGGAGGTTTTTTTGCTCCGTGAAAAGCAGGGGCTCCCCTTCGAGGAAATAGCCGCTATTGTGGGGGTTTCGGTCAATACCGTCAAAAGCCGGATGAGGTATGCCTTATCGGCCCTCCAAGATCAGTTTAAAAAATTGGGGATTATTAAGGATGAGTGAATGAAAAGCTTGAAAAACAGCGAGCAAGGCGAGCGAGAGGGGGAGGCTCCAGTGGCTTTGCCACTGGAG
>JACQOY010000043.1 GCA_016207765.1 Deltaproteobacteria bacterium
CCGTTAAGCCGTAACGCTACACTTTTCGTCGGCATCGTTGTTATCCTCTGCGGCCTCTGGTTTCTTTATTTCGCCGTCAAAAATTTTATCAAGGAGAAAAAATGAAAAAATCAAAAATGTTAATACTGATCTTGGGTTTGGTTTTTTTCGGTCTGCCGATCTTGGCTCATGCCAAATTTGTCTTGACGGGAAAGACTCATCCGGCCGTTTCGCCTGATGATATCCGAATGAGTTTTTATGACAGGGGTCAGTTCAAAAATTGCGAAGAAATGGGTCTGGTCCATTCACAAAATGCATTCACTCCCCTGCTTCAGACCAAGAAAGGGATGTTGGAACGCATGAAAAAACAGGCCGCCAAAAATGGGGTGACGGATATTCTGATGACCCAATCAAAGCTTGGAGAGTTTTCGGGTGCGCAACAGGGTGAGGGAGTTGCTTTTTATTGCCCGGGCACACAGAAGAAAAAGTAACCGATGGCGAAAGAAAAACGGCCCTGCGGATCGTTAGAAAATTCAAGAGCGATGTTTTTTGATGGGCGAGGGAAAAACCTCCATTCCGACACGGTCCACATGCTCGCGCAGGGCCTGATTGTCGATTGTATCGTAAATGACCAGATCAAGCTTCCATGGGAGATAAAGCCTGTCGTAATCCATTTCGATGCGGGTCAAATCGTTGTGCGTTATTCCATCGCCCTTGAGCGCGATGTCGATATCGGAACCGTCCCGTTGCGTCCCCTTGGCCCGCGAGCCGAACAATATCGCCTCCCGCACGTTTGGATAATTTTTGAAAATGGCGCAGATTTTGCCGAGGTGGGTTGCGTCAATGCCCGGAACTTTGCTCATAGCCGTTCGAGTGTTTCTTTAAGATTTTGAAGGGCCTTTACAAACTCGTTTCTGGCCTTGCCATAGACTGCCGTGAAGACTTTTTCATCAAACAAATGGGACGCCTCGTTGCGCGCCCGCAACATTTCCATCCACAACACGCCGTCGCCGATCAATCCATCCTGAAAAGATTGCTCCAAAACCGGCTTGGGCCCCCGGATAGCCTCATAACCGCGCTCTTGGAGGATGTCTTGAAGGCATTTCCAGGCCAGCTCAAAGGTGTATTCAAACCTCTGAATCAATCCCTCCTGGGCAAGACGATCCTGCGTGTTCGTTTTCACCGCCTGTTCAAACTGCTCCAAGGCCTTGTTGAAATTTGCAAATCGCTGTTTCCAGCGCACATCCTGTGACGGCATATGACCGCCTTTATAGCCCAATAGTTGGAGGAATCAAGTTGAACCTTTTAACAGTTGGCATAAAGGCCCGCCCCCCATTGGGGGACGGGCCTTTGATTGTGTCGCCGAATATGTCTCCGCCGACTTACGAGTTATCCGTGCAGGTTGTTTCGCCGGCCTGCTCGATAACGCTCCCTTCACCGTCCTCGCAGTCCCCGCCAAATTCCCCATCTCCCTCGTCTCCATGGGTAATTGTCAGGGAGCACTGGATGTCGCTAAAGGTTTCCCCATCAGCTTCCATGCTGAAGGTCCCGTAGATTTCAGTCACGTTGGTGTCGATATTTTCCCTCCAGACACCGGAACTGTCGACCATGGTGACGGTGGTCTCGTTCCCATCGCCGTCAACGCAGTCGAGGGAATGCGATTCGAGCGAAAAGGAGGCATATTCACCTCCCTGGTCGCAGGCGTCGGCGGCCGTGAGGGTAACCGTGGCTCCCGTCATTCCGTAAGTGCCCGCCTCAATCGAGAGGGTGGTGGACACATCGTCCGGGGCGTCTTCACTCGCAATCACCTCGCAGGCGGTCTGCCGTTCCATCTGGGCCACTGCCCGGCGGAAAAACAGATCGGATATCCGCGATAAGATGAGGTGTCTTTTTTCAAGGGAGGCCGTTTCTGTTTCTCCCCCGAAAATGGAGCCGACGGCGGCGCTTAAATTTTCCGCCCCGGACTCGTCTCCGGAACCCTCTGTGACGCTATCACTCGCGGCCCCACCGCAAGCCCCCAAAACGAAGGCGACAATGGCGCCAAGGATTGCTGTTTTTACGTGTCTCATGGCTTTCTCCTCTTTTGATTTGTTGGTTCCCGTGAGAGCCGTTTTCCCCGGTCGCGCATCCCCTCGGCGCCATGAGGGGATTGCCCGATTTGGGGTGGCGCTCATCAGAACCCAACTGTTTACAAAGATCTTAAGTTTCCCCCTTTAGATTCTTACTCTGCAACTTCCACAAATTCTGCGACGAAGTTTGCGGACCGTCTGAAGGTCCCTTCGGACCATTTGGTTGGCGGCCCTGCCGCCTTATTCCGTATCGGTGCAGGTCAGATCGGAGGACTGTTCCACCGCATTGCCGTTCTCGTCCTCGCAAACCCCGGAAAAAGTCCCTGTGTCTCCGGGCTCATCGTTTTCATCGTGTTCAATCAGCAGGGAACAGCGGATGTTTTCCGCTGTTTCATCCCCGAGTTGTATATTGAAAGTGCCGTAGATTTCCGTATTGTTGGTGACAGTGTTTTCCCTCCAGATTCCGCTCGAGTTGACCATCAGAAGAGTGGAAGTCTCTCCAGCGCCGTTGACGCAGTCGAGGGGATGGGAGACGACATTAAAGCTTGCGTACTCCCCGCCATCTTCGCAGTCGTCATCGGCGGAGACGGTAATCGGGTTGGAAGGGGCCCCGTAGGTTCCGGCTTCAATGGAGAGGCTGGTTTCCACATCGCTCGGTGCGGTCTCGTCGGCAATCACCTCGCAGGCGGTCTGTCTTTCTTCCTGGGCCGTTGCTTTTCGCGTGAACAGATCGGTCAGACGGGCCAGAAAGAGCCTGCGGCTGGTCAGACCGGCGCTTTCGTTTTCGCCCCCAAAGATGGAGGTCAATGCGGCCCCGATCGAATTGCCGGTTTCGGTGGCCCCGGTAGCGCTATTGTCCCCGCCGCAGGCGGTGACAAAAAGTAAAAAAAGAAGAACGAAAGTTTTCATTTTTCTTCCTCCCTGGAATGATTGGCCGACTTCGTTAGCCCTTCGACAGGCTCAGGGCTGACCCCGATCGGCCCCTGTTTGGGGGCCGTCGAATGGGTCAGCGGAAAAAATTGAATGTTGAGCTGAAAGACCTCCTCCGGTTCGGCATCCACCGATACCAGTTTGATGATTCTCTGCCGGAATTCCTGGATTTCCCTTTTGAGCTGGGGAATACGCTCCCGGACAATTCCCAGGGTTACCGTGCTCACATCCCGGTTTTCCAACGGAAGTGTTTCGAGCACCTCTTTGGTCAGGTCGAGGAGCTGTTTATGGTAGTTGTGCACCAGAAACGATTTGACCTCGGGGCCGGTTGAAACGAGGGCGTGGGCCTGTACCCACCGGCCGGGGCCCTTTTTTTGGATAAACCCCAGCTTTTCCAAAAGCTCGACCGATTTTTCCGCCTGAAGCTTCGTGATGGGCGGATAAACATGGTCGGCCAGCCATTCCGGTGTACCGTCAAATTCTTTCGAAATGACCAGCTCACGGATGACAGGATGGTACCATGTCGAGTAATATTCGTAATTATCCTTCTCGATCGGTTTCAACTGACTGAATTTTTTGGACCGCAAAAGATTGTGGTAGTAAAAATCCTTTTCCTTGGGAGTTTTTGCCTGGTTGAAAAAAACGAGGTTTCTGAAAAATTCCTGTTCTTGACGGTTGAGTTTGAGCCCCATCATGAACTTGGCCAGGCTCTTCTCCGTCAAATTCCGTTCCCCGTCCGTTACCAGTTTAAAAAAACTGGGGGAGCCGAACCCGGCCCTCTGGGAAAAGGCCCGAAGAGAGAAGGCCCTGGCCTTTTTTGCCCAATCGGTCCAATCTTTCAAAAACCGGCGATAGTCGAGGTAATCAAACAGATTGATTTTTGAAGTGTCGGTGCCTTTTCTCATGTTTTCTTTGTA
>JACQOY010000044.1 GCA_016207765.1 Deltaproteobacteria bacterium
CCCCTCTTTACCGCATACCCCACAAGGGGGCTACTTCGTTGAAGAGCGGCCACCCTTTACAGCGTAAGCAGTCCCTCTTTATGGGATGTGGTGGGGTAGACGACAGCACCAACCCCATAAAGAGGGGCTAGTTCTTGCCGTAGTGAAAAACAAATCATAAGGTGCAGCCCCTGACATAAGAAAAATAGATAGAAGAAAGGGGCAGCCCGATAGGGCTTACGACCGGTCCTCTAGTACGTCGCAAGCAGTCAACCACATGCGACGTCCGCGTTTGTAGCCCAAACTACGGACTTCACAGTATTTTCCGACCGGGGGGAATCAAAAGGACCCTGGGCAAAGCCGACGCTTTTTGACCGGTACATGTCTTTTCGTTTGTAGGTCTTGAAAGACAAGAGGCGACTCCGGATTTCGCGAATCGCCAGGTCGTATTCCTCCTCGGAAATCGAATGGTAAGAGGCGTTGACCTCCCCTCCCCTCCCCTGAGGCAAAAAACGGTACAAGTGCCAGGCATGAACGCACCCCCCATTCCGGCAATACCCCTCCAGAAAATCGGCGATGTCGGGAAGATGGAGCAGATTCTGTCTTGTCACCACCGTTCCGATGGTCACTTCTTTTCCCGCCCTTTTAAGCGTCTCCAGTCTTTCGAGAATAATCGAATGGTGTCTTTCCCTATATCGTCTCATCCCGTTGTGAATGGCGGGAGAGGCCGCGTCGAGCGGAAGGACATAACGGTCGATGCTTTCAATGAATTCAAAACCGGAAGGAAGGGAGATGCCGTTGGTCCCCACCTGAACCAGAAACCCCATCGCCTTGGCCTTTCTCGCAAGGGCGACAAGGTCAAAGGGCCATTTAAAGGGCTCACCCCCGCCGAAAACAACATTCCCGATCCCCTTTTCCCGCAAATTTTTAAGCACGGTGACGGCCTGGGCAAAACTCATTGTCGGAAGCGATTCTTCCGTGACGCAAAAGGTGCAGATCATGTTGCAGGGGGCGTGCAACATGACAACGCCTACCTCCATTTTTTCCTTCGGATGAATCAACATGGCTTTTCTTCTTATCCTTTCTAGTATACGTCGTTATATGATTCTGATCATATGATTTGCGTCATCTTTTTGGAAAAGTTGCCGTCGAAGCGATTTTGATCTACAATGTGTCTCAATGCGACAACCCGGCCTGATTTCAGCTGAATGGGATTCCCCCCTCTTTCACCAGACCCAAACCCAGTTAGACCGGGCGGCCAAACTTATTTCACTCGATGAAAATATTTTTCAGCGGCTTCGGTACCCCCAAAGGGTGCTGATGACCTCCGTCCCTTTCAGGATGGATGACCAGCGGGTGGTTGTTCTCCCCGGTTATCGGGTCCAGCATAACAATGCCTTGGGGCCCTTTAAGGGGGGAATCCGGTACCATCCGGGGGTGAGCCTTGGGGAGGTCTCCGGGCTGGCCATGATGATGACCTGGAAATGCGCCCTCATGGGCCTGCCGCTTGGGGGGGCCAAGGGGGGAATCCGTTGCGATCCTTCTCAAATGTCGCGGAACGAGCTTCAGCGCATGACCCGCCGCTATACCTCCGAGATCATCAATTTCATCGGCCCCGACAAGGACATTCCGGCGCCCGACATGGGAACCAACGAGCAGGTAATGGCCTGGCTGATGGACACCTTCAGCCAAAACCACGGATATGCGATTCCCTCCGTTGTCACCGGAAAGCCGATTGTGATCGGTGGCTCGCTGGGGCGGGTGGAGGCGACGGGACGGGGTGTCGTCTATACCGTCATGGAGGCGGCCAAAAAATTGAAAATGAAACTGACCTCAAAAACGCGCGTTGCGGTTCAGGGATTCGGGAATGTGGGAAGCCATGCGGCCGGGAAAATGGCCAGGATCGGGTGCCGTATTGTCGCGGTCAGCAACCACAGCGGGGGGACCTTCAATGAAAAGGGTTTGTCCGTCGATGATCTGACGGCCCACCATCAGGCCAAAAAACCGCTCAGCGAATACAAAAAAGGGGAAGCCATCACCAACGAGGAACTGCTGGCGACCGAATGCGACATCCTGATTCTGGCCGCCATCGACGGTGTTGTCACCGCCCCCATCGCCCGTCAGCTCAAATGCCGCATCATGGCGGAGGGGGCCAACGGACCCACAACGGTAGAGGGGGATGCCGTGCTCGAGAAAAGGGACGACATCTTTGTCATCCCGGACATTTTGGCCAATGCCGGCGGCGTGACGGTTTCTTATTTCGAATGGGTGCAGGGGCTTCAGAACCTTTTCTGGAGCGCCAAGGAAATCAACCAAAAACTTCAACAACTCATGGCCGACGCCTTCGCGCGGGTCGATGAGACGAGCCGAAAACGGAAAGTGTCGATGCGGCAGGCCGCCCTGATCACCGGCATTGAGCGGGTCACGCAGGCGATGCTCAATCGGGGATTCTTTCCGTAACTTCCGCCTACTCCTTCACCACCGCATCAAAATAAACCGTCGTCTGTGCGTAGATGAAATGGGCGTTTTTGTCGACGCCGGTATCCGAGAAGAAGGAACCGGTGTTGAAAAAGGAATAGCCCAGCATAAAACCGGCGTACTTGTTCCACTTGTATTTCAACAGGGCATCGATTTCCTGACCGGCAAAATGTGACGCGCCGGCCGTTCCCGCTCGCACCGACGCGCCACTAGCCTGGTAGAGGCCATCAGCCGGTTCCATGAGGAAAAAGAGATGATAGTCAAGCGAGGCGGTCAAACCCTTAAGCGGCGTGACCTGAAAGTTGAAGCGCGGGTTGTGCATATTTCGCCATCCCACCACATCCATGTAGCCATACCTCGGGTGGTTGGTGGGAAAGAGATTATTGAACGTTTCAACCCGGCTTCCCGCCCCCGGAGCGTCGTCGCCCGAGGCAATATTGTATTCCAGGCCGATTCTTGGTTTCCATTTTGTGTCGAAGGTGTAGCCGCCGTGCGCATGCCCGGCATAAGCGAAGATGTTTTCAGCCCCCGATTCACCAAACTGAAGCGCCCCCTCGGCGCCATAGTCCCACTGTTTGCCGATCGTCCCCGCAACCCGGTTTCCCACCGTGTAGTTCGTGAGCGCCCCGCCCCCCAAGCCGCCGTCGTTGTCACGGAGGATCAGAAAATAGGGTTCGTCGTCTAGTCCCTCGTTTAAGTCCCAGAGGCTGTAGAGACCGCCGAAATACTGGTTTCCCCCGGCCCGCTGGACCCAAGATGCAAAGCCATCAATCCAGAATCTGTCGAACTTCACCGAGACTTTTCCCGCATCAAACGACCGGCCGATGTTGCTCCAGTCGAAGGTGCCAATCAGCCGCTCGTCGCCGTAGGCCAGTTCCTGACGGCCCAGGCGAAACGAGAGATGATCGTTCGCCAAATGTTGAAAATCGACATACCCCTGATGCAGATCAAAATCATCCACGTTCACGGTGTTGGCGATTGTTGATTCCTCCTGGGCAAAACCCCGCGAGAACTGCGGCTGGACATACATGTGGATTTCGCGGATCGGGGTTGATTCGATAAACGGCCGGACGCGGAGGAGAACAAACGAATCGTCATCGACGGGCGAGCGGACCGGCGTGAAAGCTCCGAAATTAAGCGGCGACTCGCTTCGGATCCGGACTTCCCCCCCCATTTTCAGGAGAGGGTCTTTTTTCTCAGCGGTTTCATCGGCATGAACAACAAGAGAGACAAGCAGGAAAAAAAACAGCCAAACCCATTTTACATGGTGCATTGAGACCTCCTTGATATTTTTACCTGCCTTCAATGTCCCCCACAGCAGGCGGCGTAACGCTCCGGGGGAAGGGCCTCCATTTTTTTAAAAATCTCCTCCAGCTCCGCCGGATTCAAAAAACGGTCGATGGCGGGATAGAGGATGACCTCTTCTTTCCTGTTGTGCTCCGAAAGGATGGAGATCAACCGGATTTCTTCCGCATCGCTCTCCGGATTTTTTTCTTTCACCTTTTGATGAACGGCCTCCAGCACCGCGCCGATCTCCCGGTGCTCCAGACGCATGACCGCCGTCGGCCCCGCATCCCTCACCCCCGTTTTTTGCTCAAAGACGGGAAAAAGGATCTCTTCTTCCCAGACAATGTGTCTCTGCAGGCCGACCTTGAAATCAACAAAGGCCTGTTTGGCTTTTGGGAAATCGGTCGCTTTAAGGGCTTGAAACATTTTAAAAAGATGATCCAACCGATCGTGGTCGGCCTCGTAATAGCCGGTAACGGATGCCTTCCCTCTTACGTTGTCCATAAGACCTCCTCTTCCTCGACAGGGGGAAACTATTTTCCCCAATTTTCCTTCGCCTTGTCCCACCAGGTGCCCCATTTGGTTCCCCAGTCGTACCGCTCGGCCCCTTTGCGCGTGTAGTAGTTCCAGTTGATCCATGTGGCAATGGAATAAAAGACAAGGGCGCCCCAGAAAAATATTTCTGCATTTCCGTAAGCCGTTATCGCGGCGCCGATCAGCGCGGAAAAAACAAAAGGACCATAAGCGGCCCATGCCCCTGTCCATCCGAGAATCTGGGCTCCCTGCCGGGGCGAAAAGGCGAACACGATCGGATACTGCCGGAAGGTGGCCGCATTCCCGATTCCCGCCATCAGGAATATCCAGAGCATGATCCAAACGAATGCCGGAAATTGTTCAAGCGAAGTCGGCGCAAGAAATCCCCCGAAAATCAGCGCAAGGCAACCCAATACCAAACCGGCGCCCGAAACCATAAGCCAGACGCTTCCGCCCATTTTGTCGCTTGGCGCCCCCATAAGCGCGCGGATCAACGAACCGACAAGCGGACCGTAGAACGCGTATTTCAAGGGGTCTGGCGCCCCTTCAAAACCGCCGTAAATCGTTTTGATCATCAGCGGAAAGGCGGCGGAAAATCCGGAAAAACTCCCGAAGGTCATGACATACGTGATCACACAGAACCATGCGTGCTTGTTATCGGTCATGTTTTTGATCATTCCACCTACGGATGGCTTGTCGATGCGAATACTTCGCAGATAGATCCAGCACAAAATAGCGGCGCCGATCAAAACCGGCACGTACCAGAAGGCGGCATTCTGCAACCAGACTTCCTTCACCGCCTCCCCTTTTTTGAAAACCTGCGAAGATCCGACCAGCGCGCCGAAAGCGGCAAAACCGATTATCCAGGGAGTGACAAACTGGGTGAGCGACACGCCGAAATTCCCGATGCCTGCCTGAATGCCCATCGCATAACCCTGGAGACGTTTTGGAAAATGCAAACTGGTGGACGGCATGTAGGATGAAAAGTCGCCGCCGCCAAACCCGCACAAGGCGGCAATGATCAAAAAGTGCGGATAGGGGGTCTCCGGATTCTGGACGGCAAACCCAAGCCAGATCATCGGCATGATTTTAATGAGCGTGGCAATAGTGATGACATGTCTTGTGCCGTAGATGGGAATCAGAAAGGTGTGAATCAGCCGAAAAGTTCCTCCCGCCAGTCCGGGCATGGCGGCAAGCCAGAAGAGTTGCATGGTATCGAACCTGAATCCGATGTTCGGAAGGCGCACCACCACCGCGCTCATCACAAACCAGGTGGCAAAGGAAAATATCAGGCTGAATGTGGTGACCCACAGGGTGCGGTTGGCGTGCCTGCCCCCTTCTGCTTTCCAGAAAAGCTCATTTTCCGGTTCCCATTTTTTAAGCCATGTTGACATAGTGGTTTAACCGACTGCCTCAAACTTTCCTTTTGTGTGCGGCGCGGCCCTGTCCCTCATTTTTGTGATGGTGGCATGCATCCACCACAGGCAAATCGCGGAAATAAAGAAGAGAAATATCCACATGCTTGTCCAGAGGCCGGTCCATTTCAACAGATAACCGAAAATGATGGGAGAAACAAATCCGCCCAGGCCCCCTAATAATCCCACCATGCCCCCCACGGCCCCCACATCATTCGGGAAATAATCCGGGATGTGTTTGTACACGGCCGCCTTGCCGATTCCCCACAAAGTGCCGATGATAAAAACAAGCACAGCCGCGATCCAGATATTCGCCTGAAAATAGATATGGGTCGTTCCCCTGGCTATGAGTTGTTTCTTTTCCACCCTGTCGCCCTGTTTTACCGCCGGCACCTGCCAGATTTTCTTGCTTGGGAAAACGGAGAATGACGCTTCATCCGAAACGACCTCGGCCGGTTTTGGAACCAGCGGGTAGCTCATGTCGTCTATTTTGATCAAACTGTCTGAGACATGCGTTGCCGTGCCCGCCTGTTTTGCCATGATTCCCTTGCCCGGAGAATCGATTTCCATTTTTGGAACAACGAGCAGAAGGCAGAAGACGACAGATAAACCAAGCACCCAGTACATCACGGTTCTGGCCCCGAGTTTATCGGACAGCCATCCCCCCAGCGCCCGCAGGACTCCCGCCGGCAAACTGAATATGGATGCGAATATACCGGCAGTGACCAGAGAAACGGCATACATGTTGAGGAAATAGGGGACAAGCCACTGGGAAAGGGCGACAAAACATCCGAAGACCAGATAATAATACAAGCCAAAGCGCCACACCCGCACTTCCCTAAGGGGGCCAAGCATCTGAACAAAGGTTTTTCCGGCGGCCGCCTTTGATTTTTTATTGACCGTGAAAAGAAGAAAAAGAATCCCCATGACAACCAACGCACCTGCGTAGATTTGGGGCAGATGGCGCCATCCTTCCAGATCGGCTCCATTGTCGGTTAAGTGTTTCAGCAAAGAGGGGGCCAGCATCGTGGTGACAGCGGCGCCGGCATTGCCCACTCCGAAAATTCCCAGCGCCCTCCCCTGCCACGATTTTGGGTACCAGACGGAGGTGTAGGCAATGCCTATGGAGAATCCCTGCCCCGCCAGTCCGAAGCCGAAACTGCACAAGGCGAACGCAAGAAAACTGTCGGCATGACTCAACAGGTACATCGGGAGAGCGCACAGAAAAAGCAGAGCGCCAAACGTCACCTTGCCGCCGTATTTATCGGTCCATATCCCCGTGTGAAGGCGAAAGATGGAACCGCTCAGGGGCGGAATCGCCATCAACCAGGCAATTTCCACCATGGACCATTTGTAGAGCTGATTTTCCACGAGAAAGGTGACCAGAACGCCGTTGAACATCCACACGGCAAAGCAGACGGTGAAGGCCAGCGTGTTAAAAAAAAGGATCCGGTGGGATTTTCCGGTTACGTTCTGTTCCATACGGAAAGCTTCATCTGATCGAACTCATTTCCTGAGATCAGCCGATGAGCTGAGGAAAACACGATGTTATCTTCCCGAAAGATGTGGAGGCGCAGAAGTTCAACCAGGTTTTTCCCCTGTTCGAGTGCTGTATCCAGAACGATCAGGCGGGATTTTTCGTCGGGAAGACGGAAGGCGAGCCCCAGAAAATTGAGGATCACCGCCGCCAACTGCACCGCTTTCAAGTGGTCGCTCTTCATCAAGTCGATTGCCGTTGTGGGGACTTCGCTCTTGCTGTGTTCCCCGTCCGCTATCAAACGCTTATGTAACAATGGGAAAAGGGTCGTCTCCTCGATCTGACTGTGGGGAACGAAGTCAGAATCGAAGAAATGGAAAAAATGCCTCAATTTGCCGTCCAACTCTTTGGTGAATCCCGTTTCTTGAATCGAAAGAATCGTTTCTTCAAAAAGTTTCAGCTCCTCCATGAAAAGGGCATGCTCCTCGCCAAACTTCCTTAGAAAAGGATGCATCGCCTCATGGGAGACCCGATTCACGGCGGGTGGGGCATAGGCCTCCGGAGGATCCATCGGTGAGATATCGTTCCCCTCCATCCCTCGTTCCGGTTGTTTTCCTAGAGGGTCGATCTGATTGAGTGTTTGAGTATTCATTAGTTGTTCCTCGGACGATGTTGTGTCCAAACCGTTCTCGGATCGCGGACCCGTTTGCGATCCCAGGTCCACATGACCAGTTGAAAGGGTCGTACGATGTAGTGAAAAGGGGCCACCAGAAAATGCATCAACCGGGTGAATGGAATCATCCCGATGATGACAAAGGCCCCGACGATATGAGCCCTGATCACCGGAGGCATGGCGTTGACCGCTTCGGTCTGCGGGTTCAGTTTCACGATCGACCACAGATAAGGCGATAAGTCCGATGCAAACCATGAGGAACCCCACCGGTATCCCAGGGCAATCCAGCATCCCAGAACGACCTGCGCCAAAATCAACAGCTCGATGGCAACATCCATCCGGCTGGTCACGTTTTCGATGCGCGGGTTCGAGATCCGGCGTAGAAAAAGCCCGGTCAATCCGACCAGAACGCTCAAGCCGAACGTGAAGGCCAGCGCCTCAACAACAATCAGGCGCACAGGATTGCTGTTCCACGCCAAAGTCGCCGTCGGAAAGAGGAAGGTGATGAGATGCCCCGCAAAAACCGCCAAAATCCCCCAGTGAAACGCCATTGAGCCAAAATAAAGTTTGCGCCCTTCCAAAAACTGGGAGGAGAGGGACGAAACTTTGAACCCGGTCGCCCTGTATCGCCGGATCGCCCCGACGACAAAAGTCACGATCGCGATATAGGGTAATGCGATAAACAAGAAATTGTTAAATGTCATAATTGATCCCCGTTCAAACATCAAAACCGCTATTGGCCGGATTGGCATTTTCTTCAATGTCCATTTCCTTTTCGATCAGTCCCAGAAAATCCATCGATCGTCGTTGCCCGGACCAACCTTCAAGTTTTTCCATCATCGAAGTCGCCTGAAAATCCTCTTTCAACACACAGAGAAGCGTCTTCAAAGCCCGACAATAGATTGTCAGATCGCTTCCGGGAGCCGATTCGATGAGAGTCTTGTAATGTTTCCGGTAATTCGCATTCTTTTTCTCCATCCGTTCAGGGTCGAACTCCCGAATCATGAGCATGAGCGCCGGAACCAGGATTTCACCGACCAGTTCAGCAACCAATTCCGAATCGATGAGTTTCGGGATCAGACGCAACATGTTCGGCAGATGATCGGCCAGCTCGCTTCCGCATTCGTTCCCGGCCAGTTTGTGTTCGCGAGTCAAATTGGAAAGGAGCTCGGCACGCTTGTAATCGTCCCCAAACAAAACATACCCGATATCCAGCGTCGTGATGGATTGAACGTCGAAGGTGCGGGTGTAGAGTTCCTGCTGATCCAGAGTTCTTTCCGGAATCCCGTTGAGAAAACAGGACAATTCATCCGCGGCAGAGGGATAATTTTCACGCAGACAGTCCAACAACTCCCGTCCCCGCACGGCGAATTCCACCTGTGGGAAATCGAACAATTCGGCCAGTTGGCCATAGTGCGCAAGCTTCATCTTGTCATTCCCGCGAAGGCGGGAATCCAGTTTTTCCTGATTTTGATGGATCCCCGCTTTCGCGGGGATGACGTTATCAGAGGTATCCATAAATTATAATCCCCTCTCCATGGTTCCTTCCTTGAAACCGAAACCGGTGCTTCCTTTTTTATCCCCGGTGAACTCCAGCATCTCGATGGCCTGCTCACGATGGGCCGCCGGGATCACGAAACGGTCATCAAACTTGGCCAGCGAAGTCAGGGTATAAACCTCGTCGGCCATCTCGGGCGTATAGCCCACATCCCTTAGCGCTGAATTGGCTTTCTGCTCGGAAATATCGCCGACTGTTTTATGGCGGCGATAAATCCGCACGGCCATCAGTTTCTTCAGCCGGTTTTTGACCTTCCCCTCATCGCCGGCACTCAAGAGATTGGCAAGATACTTCAGCGGAAAGCGGGCCTGCTCGATGGCGCCCCAAAGCTCTTCGGTGCTGGTGTCGTAGAGCCAGTTGTCATCCCAAACCTTGGCGATGGGATCGAGTTTCTCGTTCTGCTTGCGCTGATTCGCCTCTTTTACGGAGGCCATCACCGGCAGGAGCGGCGGCACATAGAACAGCATGGGAAGGGTCCTGAATTCCGCGTGCAGCGGCAGGGCCAGCCCCCACTTC
>JACQOY010000054.1 GCA_016207765.1 Deltaproteobacteria bacterium
GGAAAAGAGAGCCTTCAATGGGATACCGTGACAAAAATTTTGTCGGCGCTCAATATTCGTCTCCGTTTTGAAGGCCCGCTAATCAATGGCATGAACCCCAGGGCAAGCCCTGGACCTATGGTGACGTGGCAAGCCCCCGAGCATCCAACTCTGTTGGACAAAAAAATGAAATTTTTTGGGGAGAAATCCAAATGAGACAGGCGAGGATTTTTTTTCGGGGGGAGCCGGCGGGAATTCTCAAAGAGCTCGAAAGGGGCAAGAGCTACCGGTTTGAGTACGATGAATCTTATGGCGGCGCGGGCATTTCGCTCGCCATGCCCCCGTCGCTAAAAATTTACCCGTTTGATTCATTTCCCCCCTTCTTTGACGGCCTTCTGCCGGAGGGGCCCCAGCTTGAGGCGCTTCTGCGCCAGGCCAAACTCGATCGCGCCGATTTGTTTGGCCAGCTAATCACCGTTGGGGCCGATCTGATCGGTGCGGTGACGGCAGAGGAAATTTCGTGAAACACTGTCCGATTACCTATCAGCCGATTGACGAAAAGGAGACTTACTCCGCCGAGGGGCCAAAAAAAATAGCCCCTGCGCTTAAAGGTCTCCGTCCGTTCCCTTATAGTGCCGAAGAACAGCGCAAAGAGGCTCGGCTGAGGGCCGGCAAGATGTCCATTCAGGGGATCCAGCCCAAACTCTCGGCCAATATCAATATTAAAGAGATGGTCTTCGAGATCGTCGATCGCGGCGGACGATTTATTCTCAAACCGCAAACCCTTGACTACGCGGAACTCCCGGAAAACGAAGATGTGACAATGAGGCTGGCCGCTGTTGCCGGGATCGAAACGCCGTTTCACGGCCTCATGGTCTCAGCCGACAGGAGTTACACCTATTTTATCCGGCGAATGGATCGATTCGGCCATGTGGGAAAATTGCCGCTGGAAGATTTTGCCCAGCTCTCGCAAAAATCCCGCGAAACAAAATACAACTCAAGCATGGAGCAAGTGGCGGAGGTTATCGAAACCCATTGCTCCTTCCCGCTGATCGACAAAGCGAAACTTTTTTTCCGCACCCTTTTCAGTTTTCTGGTCGGCAACGAAGACATGCATCTGAAAAATTTTTCCCTTCTTTCAAGGGAGGGAATCCATTCCCTCTCGCCGGCCTACGATCTGGTCAACAGCACTTTGGCGCTGGAGAATGCCAGGGAAGAATTGGCCCTCCCGCTGAATGGAAAAAAAAACAATTTGAATGCCAAAGATTTGCTGGTCTATTTTCCGCGCGAACGACTGGGATTAAACCGGAAGGTGATCGATCAAACGGTGGAACGGTTCAAAAAATCCCTGCCGCTTTGGGGAGACCTTCTTGAAAATTGCTTTCTCTCAGGCTCTCGGAAAGACAAATATCGACAACTCATCGAGGCTCGATGTCAAAGACTTGGTTTACCGGCATACCCAAATTTGGCTTCAAAGAGTTGACCGCATTTAAGGGCAAAGAAAAACAATCTGGATGGTGATGTTGTCGGCGGCGTGGGGGGGATCGACCAGCACTTCGCTATCGGGAGACATTTGAATCATAAAGGGGGCCTGCGCGTTGTTGCGGGCATAGGCGAGATCAAACAGATATTCCTCGAGTTCCATTCCCGTTTTTGCCTGCGCGGCGCGCAGAATCTCGAATTCACTCACCAGATCCCACACCCCGTCGGAGGCCAAAATAATCCGGTCGCCGGGCTTTGCGCGAAAGGCGGTTTGCAACGGAAGCCCGTGTCCGTATCCGATCGCCCCGGTGATGATGTTTTTCTCCGGGCTGTTGTAGAAATCCTCGGAACGGATCAGCCCCTGTTCCACCCGTTCGCTCACCAGATTTTCCATTCGGGTGGTCCCCTCGCCGAGAATTTTTCCTCCTCGAAGGGTTATCGCCTTTGAATCCCCCTTGCTTCCCAGAAATACGTTCAAGAGTTTGTCGATCTGAATCACCACCGCCGAGGCATAGGCGCCGCAGGCCCTTTCACGGATCAAGGCATGGGCTTCCATAAAGGCATCGAACACGCCACTCCCTTTCATCAGCATTTCGGAGAGCCTCTCGTTGGCGTAGAGGCTGGCGAGGTAACCGCTCAAACTTCCGCCGGCGCCGTCGATGACCCCGGCAATGAGGGCGCCGTTTTTCGTGGCTCCGGTAAAATAGCTGTCTTCGTTGATCCGGTATTTGGAGCGGGGGCCTCCATAACTGGTGGCGCTGATGATCCGTCCAATGGGATGGACAAAATCGAGCGGCTCGCCGTTATTGTATGGCGCTGTTTCGGGGCGTTTTTCAAAACGACGGTCAAAGACCACTTTTTTGAGGCCAAAAAAAGAAGAAGGACGGACTTTGACTGAATTGATGGACATAGACCTAATAAACACCTGCAAAGTTGGTGCCATAAGACATCGATAACCGCTCGAATTGATTGGCTAATCATAACATATGATAAATTAAGGAATGATAAAGAGAAGTTACTTTAGTAATCTATTTTTGAAAATTGGATAAACAAGCGATTATTGTCTTCTATTTTCCCCTTCTTGGCGTCTAGCCACCTCACCCACGGGGCTTCAAAACCACAAACCCAAGCAAAGACCGTACAAATTTTGAGTTGTCGTTTTTCCCCTTCCGTTTTAAAGTTGGGCCCATCCCAATGCTTCAAAAACTCAAAAAATCGATTTTCCTTTTCCTGATTGTCCCCCTTTTTCTCTCCTCCTGCGGTGGCGGGCAGAAACAAGCTACTTCCGTCAGGGACTACAAGCGGGATCACTTCAACCTCTTTTCGGAAAAAGACGATATCCGCCTGGGCGAACGGGTTATGGAAATGCAAATCAAGGAATTTAAAAAAGAAGGGGTCGGTGTTGATTTGCCCAAGCATTCCGCCCTGAAAGGACGGATCGAAACAATTGCCAAACGGATTGCCGCCGTATCCGACAAGCCGAACCTCCCCTATGAGGTGCATATCTTTGAGCGCCCCGATGTGGCGAACGCCTTTTGCATGCCCGGAGGAAAAATCGGCGTCTTTACCGGCCTGTTCGACCGCGAAAAGGGATTGGTTGATATCAACAGCGATGACCAGATCGCCGCCGTGATCGGCCACGAAATGGCGCATGCCACCCTCCGGCATATTACGCGCCGTCTCACCACTTATCAGGGGATCAATCTCATCGGAATTGCCGGGAGCATCGGCTTCGGTCAGGGATTGGGGGTGGATGCCCGCTACGCCTTTGAGCAGATTTTCTCCCTTGGTGTGAATTTGTATTTCCCCAGCTATAGCCGGAAACACGAACGTGAGGCGGACCAGACCGGTTTTTTCTACATGGCCAAAGGGGGCTACAACCCGCAAGCGGCGGTCGATTTGTGGAAAAAGGCGGCGGCCAAGGGGGGACCCAATTCGAAGAAAACCGATTTTTTCGCCTCGCATCCCGCCAGCGGCGAGCGGGCCAAGGCCTTGGAACACTGGCTCCCCGAGGTGACCCAGCTTTAC
>JACQOY010000059.1 GCA_016207765.1 Deltaproteobacteria bacterium
GGATAAGGAGGTCGTCATGCCGACCCGACTTTCCAAAAAAAATTGCATCCCCTGCAAGGGCGGCGTGCCGCCGCTCGCCGGATCGGATATTCAGAAGCTTTTTGAACAACTTAAAACCGGCCCTTCGACGGATGCGACTCCTTCGACAAGCTCAGGGCAGGCAGGCTCAGGGCAAGGCTGGACAGTCGTCGGTGAGCACCATCTCGAAAAGGAATATGTGTTCGACGATTTCCGCCAGGCGCTTGACTTTACGGTCAAAGTCGGCGAAATGGCCGAACAACAGGGGCATCACCCCGACATCCACCTTGCCTGGGGAAAGGCAAAGATCGTCATCTGGACGCACAAGATCGACGGCCTGACCGAAAGCGACTTTATCTTCGCCGCCAAGGCGGACGAATTGCTGTAGGAGAAAACATGTCTAAAAATTCGTTCGGGACAGAAAGCACACTGACAGTCGGAAAAAATAAATACACCTATTTCAGCCTGCCGCAACTCGAGAAAAAGGGGCTCAAAGTCAGCCGCCTCCCCTTTTCGCTGAAAATCCTTCTTGAAAATCTTCTGCGCTGTGAAGACGGAAAAAGCGTCACCGCCGCTGATATCGAGGCCCTCGCCAAGTGGGAGCCAAAGGGACAAAAACAAAAAGAAATCGCCTTCATGCCGGCGCGCGTTCTTTTGCAGGATTTTACCGGCGTCCCCGCCGTCTGCGACCTGGCCGCCATGCGCGACACGATGGTGGAACTGGGAGGTAATCCCGCAAAAATCGAGCCGCTTATGCCCTCGGAACTGGTCATCGACCATTCCGTGCAGGTGGATGCCTTCGGCAACCGCCAAGCCTTTGCCATCAACGCCCAAAAAGAGTTCGAGCGGAACAAGGAACGTTACGTTTTTCTCCGCTGGGGGCAAAAGGCCTTCAAAACATTCAAAGTCGTCCCGCCCGACACCGGCATTGTCCATCAGGTAAATCTCGAATTTCTGGGGCGCGTCGTCTTCGAGTCAACCATCAATGGAAAATTAACCGCCTATCCGGATACTTTGGTGGGAACCGACAGTCATACCACGATGATCAACGGCCTGGGGGTTTTAGGCTGGGGGGTCGGCGGCATTGAGGCCGAGGCGGCCATGTTGGGGCAGGCGATGCCTCTTCTGATTCCACAGGTGGTCGGCTTCAAACTCACCGGAACTTTGGCGGAGGGGGCCACGGCGACCGATTTGGTTTTAACCGTGACGCAGATGCTCCGCAAAAAAGGGGTGGTCGGGAAATTTGTGGAATTTTTCGGCGACGGACTGAACCGGCTGTCGCTGGCCGACCGCGCCACCATCGCCAACATGGCCCCCGAATATGGCGCCACCTGCGGCATTTTCCCGATTGACGAAGAAACCCTTAATTATCTCCGCCTGACCGGCAGAAAGAAAGAGCAGATCGACCTCGTGGAGGCCTACGCCAAGGCCCAAGGGATTTTCAGAACAAAAGAAAGCCCCAATCCCGAATATAGCGACGTATTGGAACTCAATCTAGGCACGGTGGTTCCTTCGCTGGCCGGCCCCAAACGGCCGCAGGATCGCGTTCCGCTGACCGAATCCAAAAAATCATTTGGGGAGGTCACAAAGGGCCTCGACAAAAGTTCGGTGGCGGTTCAACTGGAAGGCGAAAGAGCCGAGCTGACGCACGGTTCGGTTGTCATCGCCGCCATCACCTCCTGCACCAACACGTCGAATCCCTCGGTGTTGATCGGCGCCGGACTACTCGCCAAAAAAGCGGTGGAACGGGGCCTTCAATCCAAACCGTGGGTAAAAACCAGCCTTGCCCCCGGCTCCAAGGTGGTAACCGAATACTTGGAAGAGGCCGGTGTCATGCAGGCGCTCGAGGCGCTGAAATTTCACCTTGTCGGCTATGGTTGCACCACCTGCATCGGCAACAGCGGTCCCCTCCCCGAGGTGATCGCCGAGGCGATTCAAAAAGGAAACCTTGTGGCCGTGTCGGTCCTCTCCGGCAACCGCAATTTCGAGGGGCGGATCAACCCGCATGTCCGTGCCAATTATCTGGCCAGCCCGCCGCTTGTTGTGGCATATGCGCTGGCCGGCCGGATGGATATCGATTTGTACAACGAGCCGCTGGGGAAGGATAAACAAGGCAAGAATGTTTTCCTGAAAGATATTTGGCCGACCTCCCGCGAAATCAATGAGACTGTCAATCGAGCGGTTAAAACGGAAATGTTTATTGAAAAATATGGCGATGTTTACAGCGGCGATGAGCTGTGGCGGGCCTTGGCCGTCCCCGAGGGGGACCGTTATGCGTGGGAACCGGAATCGACCTACATCCGCAAACCGACCTTTTTTGAAAAGATGCCGAAGTGGCCTGCGCCACTGGCAGATATTTCCAAAGGACGTGTTTTAGTGAGCTTAAGTGATTCGGTAACAACCGATCACATCTCGCCCGCCGGCTCGATCGCCAAAGACTCCCCTGCCGCCAAATATCTCACCGGCCACGGAGTGGAACCGAAGGATTTTAATTCGTACGGCTCCCGCAGAGGCAATCACGAGGTAATGATCCGCGGAACCTTCGCCAACATCCGCCTGAAAAACCGTCTGGTTCCCGGCGTCGAGGGGGGAGTCACACGCCATCTCCCGGATGGGGAACAGATGTCGATCTATGACGCCTCGATAAAATACCAAAAAGAAAAGGTCCCTCTCCTGGTCATTGCCGGAAAGGAGTACCGCTCCGGCTCGTCGCGCGACTGGGCCGCCAAGGGGACTTGCCTCCTGGGAATCAAAGCGGTGATCGCCGAGTCGTACGAAAGAATCCACCGGAGCAACCTGATCGGCATGGGGGTTCTCCCCCTCCAATTCAAGGAAGGGCAAAATCGGGAATCGCTAAATTTAACGGGCGAGGAAGTCTACGAGATTTCCGGAATCAGCGACAGTCTTGCCCCGGGAAAAAATGTGACGGTGAAAACCGATTCGGGAAAATCATTCCAGGCGATCACCCGAATTGATACTCCGGTGGAGCTTGAATATTACCGCCACGGCGGGATTCTTCAGTATGTTTTGCGGCAGTTGTTGTAGACCGGTCAAATAGAGAGTGATCAAATTTTAAAATGTATATAAAAAATGTCGTCCGGTCCTATATCCGCCCTTTAAATCACCAGTAAACTTCCCGGCTTTTTAAATTTAACCTTTTGAAATAATTAATCTTTTACCTGATATCGAAATTCCGGTCATCTGGCCCCCCTTTTGCACAAAGGGAGGAATATGCGTTACCGGTTTCTCCTCAATACGGCGCTCATTCTTTTGTTTGGCATCGGTTATTCCTCTTTGTCCTTTGCCAACCAATATGAATCCGAACTCGTCGATAACGCGTCGATCGGCGAATACGGCACCGATATCGCCCTTGATTCCAACGGAAATGCGGGAATCTGTTATTACGATGCCGCCAATCAAATTTTAAAATACGCCTATGATGATGGAAATGATTGGGCTACCGAAACGGTCGACAACAGGGGAAGAGACGACAAGGGCCAATATTGCGCCGTCATTTTTGACGACAATGATCATCCCCACATTGTCTATTACAATGTCACCAGAGGCGAGATCCTTCATGCAAGAAAAGTCAATCGCGCCTGGATTTACGCCCGTGTGGACAACCAGGATGACTGGGACATTTTCCTGCGGGCGACAAAAAGAATTTCCATCGCAAAAGACACGGCGGGGCACATCGGCATAGCCTATTACGATTCCACCGACAGGGATTTGATCTTCGCCGAATGGGATGGAAACAGATGGGCGACCGAAACGGTCGAATCAGACGGGGATGTGGGACGTTACCCCTCACTGGCCTACGACACCGACAACCTTCCCGCCATTGCCGCCATGAAATACACAAACGCATCAAACGCGGTCCTCCTGTATATCAGCCACAACGGTTTTGACTGGCAAGCGCCGGAAATCGTCGCCGAGCGCGACTGGTCCGGCGCCTTCAACAGCCTGAAATTCGATTCCAACAATATCCCCCATGTGGCCTATCAGGCAATCGATCCAAACGGGATTCAATCGATGAATTACACGAACAAGGTGGGAGGAGAGTGGAAGGACCCCTTGACCCTCAATTCGGGGGCGGCAAGAGGGGCCAGTGTGGGAACATTCTGCGAAATGGCCATCGGCCCCGACGGCGACGCCCACATCATCTACCGCTACTATTTTTTCAGCGCCCTGTTTGGTTCCGCCTACTATTTGAGGATCTCGCATCTCTACGACGTGCGGCAGTCGAGTTTCCAAAACATGTGGGTTCAGACCGATAACCTCCGTGTTTCCGTCGCACCGAGACTCCATTACGCGGCGCTGGCGCTTGCCTTGGACGACAACCATCAACTCGTTTATTCCTATGGGGAAGAAAATTTCCATGATCGCAACTATTCCCTTTATTCGGGGCGCCTTGCTTCGTGGTCGCCGATGATTGTCCTTTTGACCCCCAACGCGGCCAATCGGCGGGCGGATGGCGACCGGATGGAGATCACCTGGACCGATTTCGATCCCGATTCAAACGCCCAAATCCGTTTTTATACAAGAGACCGGGATTTCAACCTCGTTTGGGCAGGGGAAACAGTTGATGAAGACGGAGCCAACCGCTACGAACTGAATACGTCGAATTTGCAAAGGGGTTCCTATTCCCTTTTGGCGCGAATCAGCGACGACGATTTCCAAACCTTCTCCGATTCGGTTCCGCCGGATCAGTTCATCGTTGAAAACCGCAACCCGGGAAGACCCACTCCCGCCGGCCCCGTTGAAGGGGAACGGGTCGGGGTTGGGCGCCCCCCCCTCATTTTTGGACCGGCGTCAGACAGCGACAACGATCCATTGACCTATGAAGTGGAAATTTACGCCGATGCCGGTATGAATCGCCTGGTTTTGGAGAGACAAGGAATCGAAGGGTCGGGGAATGAAATCCGGTGGGTTGTTGAAGGCGATCTGGCCGACAACACAACTTACACCTGGCGGGTGCGAAGCCGTGATGCGGCCGGTGCCACCGGCCCTTGGTCGGAACCACGCTCGTTCTCAACGTTTATCAACAACGCCCCCGGCGTTCCCGTCCTGCGCGAAAAACCTTTGGGCAAGGGGGAGGGAGCGGCCACAGGCGAAGAAGAGGATATCGTGCTGGAAATCGAGAATTCAGCCGATGAGGAAGGGGACGCCGTCGTTTATCTTGTCCAGATCTGTGCCGACGAAGCCTGCAATGAAGTGATCCGGCAGATTGAAAATGTTGATCCCGATGCAAGCGGTTTGACCCGGCTCTCGATTGATCCGGCCGGTTTTGACGAGGGAGAATATTTCTGGCGGGCAAAGGCCGAGGATGAAAATGGCGAGTCAAGCGCCTGGTCGGCCGCCGGTTCTTTCTCCGTCTCCGGCCTCAAAAAGGGGGATTCCGGCGCCGACAGCGGCGGGGAAGATGCCGAAGGTGAAGACTCCGGAGACGACAGCGGAGATGATACCGAAGGGGGAATAACCGCTGTCGGCGCCGCCGCATCGGGCTGTCATCTTTCAGCCAACGGCGCCGATTCGCCAAGCGGCTTCCCCGTTTTTATCCTGGCGCTCCTTACCCTTTTTGTTGCGCGTTGCCGCAAACAGCGCTGATCATCCCTTCATAATCCAGATCGTCACGAATCCCGAATCGCGTCAGGACAAAATCATATTTCACCGGATCGTCCGGCGCGATCCGCCGGAACTTTTCCGTAATCTCCAGCGCCGTTTTCAGATCGGCCTGTTTGCGCCGGGTCATTTTGAGTTTTCGGCAAATCCGGTGGATATGGGTATCCACGGGGATGACCAGTTTGGAGGGGGAAACCGATTTCCAACAACCGGGGTCAACGTCATCTTTTCGGACCATCCACCTCATATACATGTGCAGACGTTTGGCGGCGCTTCCACGCTCCGGCGGCGGGAGCATCTCCAAAATCTCCGGTCCCCCCAATTTTTCCAACAGGGAAACAAATGACGACAGCGCAGGAAGAATGGTTTCATCGGAAGCGCGATACCCTTTTAAAAAAACCTTTTCCAAGCTTCCAAACTCGTCAATCGTACGCTTGATACCGACAAGCAGGGCAACCAGATGCCTTCCCCGATGCCACCGATGATAAAATTTCCTGAAAATTTCGGACAAATCTTTTTCGGACACGGCGCTCAAGAATTGCGCCGGATTTTTTCCCATTTTTTCAAGAACGCCTGAAACACTTTTAAGAATCTGTTTGACGTTTCCATAGGCCAGCGCCGAGGCGACAAGTCCGGCTACTTCCTGATCGCGCGGATCGGTATAGTGATAGAGAAATTCCAATGGATCGGGATGGACGAATTCGCGGTGGTTGTAGGCGGTATAGAGGGCTTCGAAAGGCTCTTTAGTGATCACCGTTTATTCATGGCACAAGGCAATGGCAGAGTCCACC
>JACQOY010000049.1 GCA_016207765.1 Deltaproteobacteria bacterium
CCAAGGCAATCAGTTCCATGGCAAACGCCATATCAGCAAGAAAAACCATATTTATTCCTCCCTTCGATAAATGTTTTTGTACCAAAACCTACCTCGCCCCTCCGCGAAGCGGCCCCTCTTTATGGGGTGCGGGGAGAGGTAAGGAGAGGGGGGATCCCTCTCGCAGAAAAATTCAGGGGAGTATATTCTTTTTGCTGATATTTGGCCATTTTTTTCTCTTTTTATTATTGACAAGAAGTGAGGCCATCCCTTTAATGGCGCCTCATTATGGCTCAAATCATCGATGGAAAAGCGGTAGCACAGAGGGTTCGGGATGACTTGAAGAAAGAGGTGGAAATTTTCAAGAAACAAAACGGTTTTGCGCCGGGCTTGGCCACCGTTTTGGTCGGCGAAAACCCCGCCTCGAAGGTTTATGTCAAAAACAAAAACAAGGCGTGTGAGGGGGCCGGAATGGTCTCCGAACAGATTGTGCTTTCGGATGCGACCTCGGAAAAAGAACTCCTCGATCTGGTCCAACGCCTAAACGAAAACCCGAAAATTCACGGCATATTGGTCCAACTCCCCCTTCCCAAACAGATCCGTTCGGACAAGATTTTAAACGCCATCTCTCCCGCCAAGGATGTCGACGGCTTTCATCCGGTTAATGTGGGAAACCTGGTGGCCGGCAACCCCTGCCTTAAATCCTGCACGCCGTTTGGAATCATGAAGCTTCTCGAATCGATCAACTACGATATTGCGGGAAAAAACGCCGTGATCGTGGGGCGAAGCAATATTGTGGGAAAACCGGCGGCCTTGATGCTCCTTGCCGCCCATGCGACGGTGACCATCTGCCATTCAAAAACCCAAAATCTCCCCGATGTCGTCCGCGGGGCCGATCTGGTGGTTGCCGCCATCGGCAAACCGCAATTTGTGAAAGGTTCCTGGATCAAGGAGGGGGCGGTGGTGATTGATGTCGGCATCAACCGCCTCCCCGACGGAAAACTGGTCGGCGATGTCGAGTTTGACGAAGCCTCCAAACGGGCCTCCGCGATTACCCCTGTTCCCGGCGGCGTGGGGCCGATGACGATTGCGATGTTGCTTTGGAATACCCTCGAGGCGGCCCGAGCCGGGCTGGCGGCAAAAAATGCTTAAACGAACCCCTCTCTTTGAAATCCACAAAAAATTGGGGGCCCGGATGGTTGAATTCGGCGGGTGGGAGATGCCGGTTCAATACACGGGGGTCATCGAGGAACATCGCGCCGTCCGGAATTCTGCCGGCCTCTTCGACATCAGCCACATGGGGGAGATTTTTGTCACCGGAGAGCACGCCCGCGATTTTGTCAACCTCATCACCACAAACGACATCTCAAAAATCTTAGACGGCCAGTGCCAGTATGCGGCCTGCTGTTATGAAAAGGGCGGCGTGGTGGATGATGTCATCAGCTACCGGTTTAACCCCAAAAAATATCTGATCATCGTCAATGCCTCGAATGTCGACAAAGATTTCGAATGGTTTCAGAAAAATAAAACGGCAGGGGTCACCCTCGAAAACAAAAGTAGTGACTATTCCCTTCTAGCCTTGCAGGGGCCAAAGGCGCAAAAGATTCTCCAGCCGCTGGTCGATTATCCGCTGGATAAACTTGTCTATTACCATTTTTGCGAAACGAAAATGGGGGGAAAGCCGATCATCCTCTCGCGCACCGGTTATACCGGAGAGGATGGATTCGAAATCTGCGGTGCATGGGATGACGCGCCGGTTTTTTGGGAGTTGCTGATGAAAGAAGGGGCGTCAAATGGACTCCAGCCGATCGGCCTGGGGGCCCGTGACACGCTTCGTTTGGAGGCCGCCTATTCCCTTTACGGCCACGAAATCGGCGAGACGATCAACCCTCTGGAAGCGCGGTTGGGATGGGTGGTAAAACTTGGGTCAACGACCCTTGACAAATCGGATTTTATCGGCAAAAAAGCTCTTCAGGAAATCAAGGCCTCCGGTATCAAGCGAAACCTTGTGGGGATTGAGATGGTTGAAAACGGAATTCCCCGTCAGGGCTACGAGGTCTTTTCGGGCGAGCGGAAAATCGGTGTCATCACCAGCGGGACTTTTTCTCCCACGCTGAACAAGGCGATTGGTCTGGCGCTGGTTGAATCCGGTTTCGGCGCCGTCGGGAGTGAGTTGCTGGTGCAGGTGCGCAGACAAAAACTCAGGGGTCAAATCGTTAATTTACCGTTCTATAAAAGAAAGTAAATCTATGCCTACTTATCCGAAAGATCTCAAATACTCCAAAGAGCACGAATGGGTGAAGGTTGAGGGGAAGCTGGCGATCATCGGGGTGACCGATTACGCCCAGGATCAGTTGGGGGACATTGTCATGGTTGAAATCCCCGGTGAAGGGACCGCCGTGACCAAGGACGATGCCTTTGGCGTGCTGGAATCGGTCAAATCGGTGAGTGACGTATTCGCCCCGGTTTCCGGCAAAGTGATCGAGGCCAACGATCCGCTGGTCGACAGCCCCGGTATTGTCAATGAAGACTGCTATGGCGAAGGTTGGCTTGTCAAAGTGGAGATGTCCCGGCTATCCGAACTGGAAACCCTCATGAACGCCGAGCAGTACGAAAAATTTTTGAGCGACCAAGCCTAAAAAAACCGTCTCCATGGTTCGACCCCGACAAGGGGCCCCTCCACGAAGTGGTCCCTCTTTGGGATTGGGACAAGCTCACCATGTCCAATAGCAAGCATCCCATCTTTTTGATCCATCAGGCCGATTCAGTGGCCAATGAGGCGCTTGGCGATCCCTTCGTCGACCGGCACGTCGGCCCCAATCCGGATGAAATCCAGAAAATGCTTGGGGAACTGGGATACACGACAATGGAGTCGTTTGTCGGTGATGTCGTTCCCTCCAATATTCGCATTCAGCGCGAACTCAACATTGGCAAGGGCATTTCCGAGCGGGAAGTGCTTCTCGAACTCAAGGAGCTTTCGCGGAAAAACAAGACCTTCAGGCAGTTTATCGGGATGGGCTACGCCGACTGCATGACGCCGTCGGTTATTTTGCGCAACATCATGGAAAATCCCGGCTGGTACACGCAGTACACGCCGTATCAAGCCGAAATTTCGCAGGGGAGGCTGGAGGCGCTCTTGAATTTTCAGACAATGATCGCCGATCTGACCGGTTTGCCGGTCTCGAATGCCTCGCTCCTGGACGAGGCCACGGCGGCGGCCGAGGCGATGCATATGGCCTTGGCCATAAAGGGGGAGAAAGACGAAAAGAGGCGGCTTTTTTTCGTTTCCGAATCGTGCCACCCGCAGACAATTGCCGTTGTCGAAACACGCGCCAAGCCGCTTGGAATCCGGATTGTTGTCGGCGATCACCGCACGGTGGAATTTGACGAGCCGATTCTCGGCGCCCTCGTTCAATACCCCGACACCTTTGGGGTCATCGAAGATTATGCCGATTTTGCGGAGAAGGTAAAAAAAGCCGATGGACTTTTGGTGGCGGCGGCCGATCTGTTGAGTCTTCTCCTTCTTGAACCCCCGGGAGAGTGGGGCGCCGATATTGCCGTGGGGAGCGCCCAGCGTTTCGGCGTGCCGCTTGGCTACGGCGGGCCGCATGCGGCCTATCTTTCAACAAAGGACGACTACAAGCGGAAAATGCCGGGCCGCATCGTCGGTTTGTCCAAAGACGCTTCGGGCCGACCCGCCATCCGGCTCGCCCTTCAGACGCGCGAACAACATATTCGCCGCGAGAAGGCAACGAGCAACATCTGCACGGCGCAGGTGTTGTTGGCGGTGATGGCCTCCATGTATGCGGTTTACCACGGCCCGAAGGGGTTGAAAAAGATCGCCTCGCGGGTTCATACCATGGCCTGCCGGCTCAAAAGAGGTTTCAGCCAACTGGGGATTGTGGTGCTCGACCGTCCGTTCTTCGATACGCTGAAAATCCCGCTCGATTCGGCGATTGCGACACAGGTGATGAACGGGGCGGTCAACCGGCAGATGAATTTCCGCCTCTTTGCCGATTCGTCCATCGGTGTTTCGCTTGATGAAACAACCACCAGGGCCGATCTGCGGGCCATCCTGTCGGTCTTCAAGGATGTGCTGGAAAAGAATTCGGCCAGGAAACTTTCCTTTTCCATTGATGAAAAAGGGGTGATCTCCGAGATTCCCCAGCCGTTTGTCCGGAAAGGTTCCTGTTTGACCCATCCGGTTTTCAACACATACCATTCCGAAACCGAGATGATGCGTTACATCCGCCGTCTCGAAACAAGGGATCTGTCACTCACCACATCGATGATTTCGCTTGGTTCCTGCACCATGAAGCTCAATGCCGCCACCGAGATGATGCCGGTCACCTGGAACGGTTTTTCCAAACTTCATCCCTTTGTCCCGGTCGATCAGGCGCCTGGCTACCGCGAGATGAACACGCAGTTGGAGGCGTGGTTGGCCGAGATTACCGGGTTTGACGCCGTTTCACTCCAGCCGAATGCCGGTTCGCAGGGGGAATACAGCGGTTTGCTGGTCATTCAAAAATATCATGAGACGCGCGGGGAGGGGCATCGCGATGTCTGCCTTATTCCCACCTCGGCCCATGGGACCAACCCCGCCAGCGCCGCCATGGCGGGGATGAAGATTATTCTCGTCAATTGCGACAAAAACGGAAACATCGACATTGCCGATCTTCGGATCAAAGCCGCCGCCAATCGCCCGAATCTTTCGTGCCTCATGGTGACTTATCCGTCCACTCACGGAGTTTTTGAGGAAGGGATCGTGGAAATCTGCAAAATCGTTCATGACAATGGCGGGCAGGTTTACATGGACGGCGCCAACATGAATGCCCAAGTGGGGCTTTGCCGTCCCGGCGATTTTGGGGCGGATGTCTGTCATCTCAATCTCCATAAAACCTTTTGCATCCCCCATGGAGGGGGTGGCCCCGGCGTGGGGCCGATCTGTGTGGCCAAACATCTGCGTGATTATCTCCCGACGCATCCGGTTATTTCCCTTGGGGGATTAAAATCGATCGGCACGGTTTCCGCATCCCCCTACGGTTCGGCCTCCATTCTTCCTATTTCTTACACCTACATCCGGATGATGGGTTCCGAGGGGCTTAAAACGGCAAGTGAGGTGGCTATTTTAAATGCCAATTATATCGCCCAAAAACTTTCGCCCGTTTATCCGGTTCTTTATCGTGGAAAAAACCGGCAGGGCCGGCTGAGCCGGTTCGACCGGTGCCAGGGGTTGGTGGCCCACGAATGCATCATCGATTTGCGCCCCCTCAAGGCCACCTCCGGTATAGAGGTTGAAGATGTCGCCAAACGGCTGATGGACTACGGTTTTCATGCGCCGACCGTTTCGTTTCCGGTGCCCGGAACCCTGATGATTGAACCGACTGAGAGCGAATCGCTGGCCGAACTCGACCGGTTTTGTGACGCGATGATCCTGATTCGCGAAGAGATTTCTGCCATCGAGTCGGGAAAAATGGACCGAAAGGATAACCCGCTGAAAAACGCGCCGCATACCGCCCGATCGATTGCCGTCTCTGATTGGAAACATCCCTACACACGCGAACAGGCGGTCTATCCCGCCCGTTGGCTTCGCGAGCACAAATACTGGCCCCCGGTGGCCCGCGTGGACAACGTCTACGGCGACCGCAACGTGGTCTGCACCTGTCCGCCACTCCCTTCTTGACATCTTCCACCCATCCTGATCTACCCCCATTTCATCAGGTGGGGGAACCCGGTGCGCCCTGAGGGCGATCTTGGAGGCAAGTCCGGGACGGTCCCGCCGCTGTAATCCTGCAATCGATCTTCAAGTACCTGAACCTGCCTCTCCCTTTAGGGGAGAGGTTAGGAGAGGGGGAGTGGAAGGTCTTCAGGAAAGTCAGAAGACCCGCCTGATACAACATTAACCCACACGGTGCGCGTGACACCAGGAGGCCTTCTGATCCCCATTCGAGTTGTTCCCTTTTTTGTCCTTTTTTTTCTTGTTTCGTGCGGTTCGGTCGAACAACTCTCCCTTGACGAATCCGATCCGGATGCGGATTTTGCGGAAGGGGAGGAGGCCGTTTTCCTCTTTGGCACCGACTTTGTCTCTTCGGGGCAAATCTACACGGCCGACTTTGATGCCGCCTCGAGTCTCTCCAATACGGGGGTAACAGGCCTCGGGTCGAGCGCCGTTATCCGCCTCTTTGACGGACTTTTGTATGTTCTGCACGACGGTTTCTCAATCGGGAGTTCCGATAATCTCCAGATTCTCGATCCAAGCGGCGGTCTGGCGACGGTCAACCAATGGTCCACCGGCAACGGGACCAATCCGCAGGATCTGGTGGTGATGGAAAACAAGGCCTATATTTCACTCTATAATCCCGAAAACGACGAGACAAATGTCGATGGCGCGGGGAATCCCGCCGATGTCATTGTCATGAACACCGAAACCGGTGAGATGGAGAAACGCCTCGGCTTTTTCGATTTTTTGAACGATGACGGCAACCGGACCGGCAGAGCGGCCTCGATGGTGTTGGCGGATAACCTGATCTATGTCTGTCTTCAGGATCTGGAGGGGGATTCGTTTGAGCACAACACCTCAGGCTTGATCGGTATCATCAATACGTCAACCGATGAAGTTGAAGGGGTGATTACGCTTCAGGGGAGAAACCCCGTGGACATCGCCTATTCATCCGGCGAAGAAAAACTCTACGTTGCCAACCAGGCGCCGTTTGATTTCAGCCTCGGCAATTTCGATACTTCCACCTCCTTTGGAGGGCTTGAAATCGTCAACCTGAACGACCCTGCCGGCACGATATTGATCGATGACGAGGACTTGGGGGGGTATGTGGAGCGTCTGTCAGTGGCAACGCCACTGGCGGTGGCGGCACCACCGGCGTCGGCTGACGGCAAGGTGTTTGTCGTCGCCTCCGAAATGGATTCAGCCACTTTTGCCTTCACCTCCGGCATTGTCTCAATGAACGACGACAATGAAGAACTTTCCGGTTTCACCCTTTTTGCCGGGGAAAGCTCCGATGTCCGTGAGATGGCCTCCGACGGAAACGGCAGACTCTGGATTGCGCGCCGGACCATCAGTGCCGATGACGGCTCGGCCTCCGACCCGCGGGTGGATGTTTTCGACATCAGTTCGGGTGATTTGGTCGGTGAAACCATGGAACCGGAAGTCCCGGTGACGTCGATTGCGATAGGGGAAATTTGAAAAATTATTTTATCATGATTATTTGTTTTTTTATCGCAGGTGCCTGCGGCGGTGCCGACCGAATCGACCTGTCGGCTGACGGTTCTTCATTTGACGACGGATCGGGATCGTTAAGCGGAGGGGAGGCGGTTCTTGAAGAGCTGAGCTTTCGTGGTTCTTCCACTTTGGTGCTCACCAAGGGGGAGTCGAAAGAATTGAGGTTGTCGGTCATGCTTTCCAATGCCGTTACCTATTCCAATATTACCCGGTTGTTTGACGGCCCTGGCGATCTTGCGGACGGGACGGTGGCCTGGTTCTCGAACAACGGGGAGGTGGCCTCGGTTTCGGAAGAGGGGGTTATCACGGCGGTGGGGCCGGGGGCCACAACCATCGAGGCCACTTTGGGTTCAAAAAGCGCCGGCATCAATATTGTGGTCAAATCAACAATGGTCGCCTTGTCGGCGCTGAAATTTCACGAACAGTTTGTCGAATCTTCCGGTTGGGATTCCTTGTCCTTAAAGCTTGATGCCTCTTTTTCCGACGGTTCGATATACGAAGATCTGTTACCCTCCACCCTTAGGGGCATGGTCGACTGCGACCTCAATTTTTCATCGATGAAAGAAAATGTCGCCCTGATTTCCCAGACGGGGGAGATATGGCCTGTGGCAAACGGGAATGCGGCCATGCGTCTTGCCTGTGGCGATCTGGCCGATGCCATGACCCTTCGCCTGTCCGGTCTTTCGGAACGCGAGGAAGGCGCTGATGGAGAAATAATCCGGTCGATCGACGTGACCGTCGATTCGTCCGATTGGGTTGTGGGGGATGTCCGGACCCTCCTGTGCGATATCGAATTCAATACGGGCACGGTCAGCGGGGTATCGACAAGCTTTGTCAGTCCGGCTGGTTCCGTCGGCGCCGTTTCGTGGAGCAGTTCGGATGAAAGTATCCTGACCATCTCCAACGGCCGGGCCGATTTGGCGGGCTACGGCGAAGTGGTGGTGACGGCCCGGTTTGAGGATTTCGCCGATGCAGTGGTGGTCAACGTCAAAATCGCGCCGGAAGAGGCGGTTTCAACCGCTGATCGTTTTTTGGGGGATGACGACGAATATATCATTTCATACGGCGAAAACGGGGGCTACGGGAGCCACCTTTTTCCCGAAATTGTCCACGGCATGCCCCAAACCGGAGGGACGCATGTGGTCTCGTTTGGCGGGGGGGGCTATTTGCTGATTATCTTGAACAACTATATTATTGTCGATGGTCCCGGGGTTGATTTCACGATTTTTGAAAACGCCATCCAGTCGGAACTTTATGGAAATTTTGCCGAGCGGGCGCAGGTGTATGTGAGTGAAGACGATTATACTTATTTTCCCTTTGATTGCGATGGTTATGACCCGGAGGAGGTTTATGCCGGATGCGCCGGGGTCATGCCGGTCAATGCGACCGAGAATCCCCTCGATCCGGAAGTATCCGGCGGCGATTCTTTCGATCTCGGGGATGTGGGATTATCCAATGCGAAATATATTCTGATTGTCGATTTGGACACCTGTGTCACCGACGATCCGACTTATTATGATTTGAACGGAGATTTATTGTGTGCGGTAAGCGGCGAGCAGGGGTTTGATCTGGATGCAGTGGCGATACTCAATGGATTGAATGAATAACCCCCCCCGGCCCCCTCTTAATGGTAAGAGGGGGAAATAAGGGGCGGGGAACTTTAATGGAGAAAAGGAGCAAAATATGGGTTCATTTGTTGTAGGAGCGATGTTTGCTGGTTGTAACGGTGGGGTGGAAGAGGAGGAGGTGACTCCAAATAATTCGGAGCCCTCATCGGAACCAACGGGACTTGAATATGCCGATTCTTATACGGTGGACGGAGAACTGCAGACCCTTTTTTCCGCCGACGATTCTCTCTGGGCTATCAGCCGGTTTGCCGGGAGCTATGGCGTCGATGAACGGTTTGACGTCCATAAAATTACCGGAAACGATGATGAACCGGTTCTTTCCCTTCCCTCCCCCGCCCAACGGAGTTACAGTTGGACCGGTCCGGTGCAAAATGGCGGAGAAGAGATCATCGCCTCCCTTTATACCAGCAATGCCGCCTTTTCCCCGCAGGATGGAACGCACCATGGGGTTGTTTTTTTCGATACCGACGGAAATCTGATCGCCGACCACGATCTCTACGGCACCCATGGAGTCACGGGACCCAGCGGTTTTGCCGTCGATCCCGAAACCGGTCATGTTTACGTGTTGGTCAACAACTCCACCAGCGTTGATTCAGCCGATGATATTGTCGATTTCGGCTCATCGGCGATTATTGAAATCACCGATCCTTACCGCGAAAATCCGGATTACCGGAAAATTTCCCTCGATGGCTTCAAGAATGCCAGCGCCATTGCGTTTCGTGACGGGAAGCTGGTTGTCGCCGCCGCGAACAATACGCTGGATGAAACCGGCGGGGATGGGAAATTGTTGACGATCGATCCCGCCACGGAGGAATTCCTGAATATCGTCGATCTCCCCATGGGGGTCGGCATCAACGGAAACGCGCCCTCTTCGGTCGGTGGTGAACTGATTTTCACCGGCAACAACGCCGATGGGGAATCTTTGGCCGTTGTGGATGCCGATGATGCGGTCGAAAGCTATCTGGTTCCTTCGGGGTTTCAGTCCTTTGTGGCGAGCGCCCAGTCGGTCGGATCACTACTCTTTTTCAATGTGACCCAGGGGCTTGAAGTCAAAACAGCCCTTCTGGATCCGGAAACCGGCACGGCGGAGGTCCTTGATGAAATTCCGGCCAATTTCGGCGTCGGGCCTGTCTTTGTGGGAGCCGGAACTTATTGCGATGGGGCCGCCGCGACGAGTATTAACAACGATGAAGCAGTATTGAGTTCCACCATCACCTGTTATCAGGCAGTTTCGGAATAGGCGATTTCAGCTGATCGGTTGTTGCCGTCCCAGACCTGTTTGCGTACAGAAACAAGGATCAGGGCGGCGCCAAACAGAAGGCTGGCAACCAGAAACGGGGCGCTGATTCCCAAGTGGTCGAAAAGCACCCCGGCTGTGACCGGCCCGATGACGCGGGCGAGGCTTCCGGCCGACTGGTAAATTCCCATCGCCGATCCCTGGATTTCGCGCGGGGAATGGCGCGAGACAAGGGCAGAGAGCGACGGATTGGTGATGGCATAGCCGATCGACTGGAATAAGAGAAAAAAGACAAAAAGGGGCAGGGTGTGGCTGAAACTCGCCGAAAAGAGCCCTATGGCCATGAGAGCGCAACCCGCCGCCACCAGTTTCGGCTCGCCGGCCCAACGGACCAGTTTTCCGATCGCCCCCCCCTGAATTCCCACCATGAACAGGGCCATCAGCGCCAAAATCCATCCGGCGTGAACGGCATCGAGGTGAAAACGGGCCAGCAAAAAGAGGGCAAACGATGTTTCCAACTGGGCAATTCCCATGGTGACGAGAAAAAAGAGGATGACCGCAAGCCCTGTCTGCGGCACCGATATTGTCCTCCGCCATGCCTTAAACGTCGGGTGGGAGCGGTGTTGGGCGCGGATTTCGGCGCTTAAGCGGGGTTCTTTCAACACCATCACGGCAAAGAGGAAATTCAACAAGGCCAGACCTGCGGCGACATATCCGCCGGTTCCATAACCCCATCGCGAAAGAATCCCTCCCAGGGCGGGGCCAAACAGAAACCCAAGACCGAAGGCGGCGCCGATCATTCCCATTCCCCTGGCGCGATTTTCCGGTTTTGTCACGTCGGCAATGTAGGCGGCTGCCGTTGAAATATTGGCGCCGAAAAACCCGGCCAAAAGGCGCGCAGAAAAAAGCCAGACAAGCGATTTGGCAAAACCCAACAGGGCCATCGATGCCGAAATGCCGACCAGACAGGTGAGAATAACCGGCCTTCGCCCGATCCGGTCCGACAAACTCCCCCAAAACGGGGAAAACAAAAACTGCATCCCGGAATAACACATCATGAGCCATCCCAGCGTTGTCGCCTGGGCCCCGAATGATTTGGCGTAATAGGGAAGAATCGGAATGACAATGCCGAAACCGACAAGGTCGATGAAGACCACAAAAAAGACGGCGATAAGGGGATTCTTTTTCATGCAACCAGATTATCCACAATCAGAATCATGAAAAGGAGCAACAGATAAGCGATCGAATAGCCGAACAGTTGCCAGTAAGATCGGATCGTTTTTTTCCGGACTATTTGCACCGCTTCCCAGGCGAAAAAAGCGCTCAAGGCCATGGCGCTTGTAAAATAAACAATTCCCGCCTCCCCCAAAAAATACAAACTGGCGGAAAGAGGCAGGAGCGTCATTGAGTAACAGAGAATCTGTCTGCGGGTTGCCGCATCACCGGCAACAAGCGGAAACATCGGATAATTCACTTTTGCATAATCTTCCTTGCAACAGAGGGCCAGCGCCCAAAAATGGGGAGGGGTCCAGAAAAAGACGATCGAAAACATCGCCACAGCGGCCCATGAGAGGCCTCCGGTGGCGGCCGCCCATCCAATCAAAGGTCCAGCCGCACCTGCGGCGCCGCCGATCACAATATTGTAAGGGGTGCGGGGTTTGAGCCAGAGTGTGTAATAAAAACTGTAGAAGACGATGGTTCCCAAGCCCAAAAGGGCGGCAAGAGGGGTTCCCCATCGCCACAAAAGACAGGTTCCAACGCCGCCGATGATGATGCTGAATAGAAGAGCGGCGATCGGTTTCATCTTCCCCTGCGGGAGCGGCCTTTTTTTTGCCGTCCTCGCCATCTGTTTGTCCACATCCCGCTCGAAATACTGGTTGAAGGCGTTGGCCGAACCACCCGTCAGGAAGATGGCCAGAACAAGAAGTCCCATCCGGAGAGGATCGTCGGAAAGACTCCCTTCCATGATCAACGCCGCCAAACCGGTAATGGCAAAATGGAGGCTGATGCGTGGCTTGGTCAGGTTTAGATAAGCAAACATATGGGCGAAGGGTTATAGATTTAATTTTCCGTCACGTCAATTCCCTATCGCGCTTTACAAGGCCTTGTATTTCCTATAACTTCACTTCCCTCACATCGAAGGGGGGGCACATGAATCTGAAAAAAATCACAACAAGCTTTCTTTTGCTCATGATGAGTTTTTGTTCTGTCGCCGCCTGGGCGAAGACCGACATTGAAATCATCCTCGATGCCTCCGGGAGCATGCGGGCGGCGATGGGGGGCTCAACGCAAATTGATGTGGCCAAGAAGACCATCAAAGCCACCATCGGATCGATTCCCCCCGATACGCATGTGGCCTTGAGGGTTTACGCC
>JACQOY010000006.1 GCA_016207765.1 Deltaproteobacteria bacterium
AAATCCCGGCCAACTCCTCTACCCCACCCGGCCTCCCCTTACAAAGGGGAGGAGTCTCCCCTCCTTTGTAAGGAGGGGTTGGGGGAGGTAGAACGCCCGCGTCGTCTCATCCTCACCGACACCGTCTTTTCCATGGATGGCGATCTTTGCCCTCTGCCCCAAATCATGGCCCTGGCCGAAAAATACGACGCAACGGTTTTTGTGGACGAGGCGCATGCGACGGGGGTGTTTGGAAAGAAGGGACGCGGGGTGGTGGAACATTTCGGGATTGATTCTCATCACCCCCGCCTGATTCAGATGGGAACGTTGGGGAAAGCGCTTGGCTCTTTTGGGGCGTACGTTTGCGGCCCGCGCGAGCTGATCGATTATCTCATCAACCGGTCCCGGCTGTTCATCTACACTACTTCCTTGCCGCCCGCTGTTCTTGGTGCATCTCTGGCGGCGATTGAGTTGATTGAGAAGGATGGGTCGTTTCGGGAGCGGTTGTGGGAAAATGTGAAATATTTTGGTGAACAATTGGAACGAATGCCCGCGTGTAGGGGCGTATTGCAATACGCCCCTACGGAATCGCCGATCATCCCCCTCATCATCGGCGACGCCAAAAAGACAATGGAAATTGCCGAAAAATTGTTTAAAAACGGCATCTGGGCCACCGGCATCCGCCCGCCGACCGTTCCCGAAGGGACGTCGCGGATTCGCCTGACCTTGATGGCGACGCATACGAGGGAATATTTGGATCGGTGTTTAAATGCGTTAAAGGAAATTTTATGAATTCGGACGAAATCAAACATCTTGAAGATATCGACCGCGAGACCATCTGGCATCCCTTCACGCAGATGAACGATTATGAGAAAGAGATTCCCCTCATTATCGAGCGCGGCGAGGGGAATTGGCTTTTCGACATCCATGGGAAAAAATATCTCGACGGTGTTTCGTCTCTCTGGGTGACGGTTCACGGCCACCGGAAAAAGGAGATCGATGAGGCGGTCAAGGCCCAGATTGACAAGGTTGCGCATTCGACCCTGCTCGGTTTGTCCAACGTTCCCGCAACCCTTCTTGCGGAGAAATTAATCGGAATCGCCCCGCCGAATCTGAAAAAAGTTTTTTATTCCGACAGCGGTTCGACCTCGGTCGAAATCGCCCTGAAAATGGCGTTTCAGTATTGGCAACAGAATAATTCAAGGTTCAAAGTTCAAGGTTCAAAGTTCAAAAAAACGAAGTTTTTGACTTTCCAAAACGCCTATCATGGCGACACGATCGGCTCGGTCAGCGTCGGCGGGATTGATCTTTTTCACAGTGTCTACAAGCCGTTGCTGTTTGATTCGATCAAGGCGACATTCGATAACGCGGAAGAGTTGATTCGTCAGCATCGTCACGACTTGGCGGCGGTTATCATTGAGCCGATGATCCAGGGGGCCGCGGGTCTGCTTCTCCAGCCGAAGGGATTCTTGAAAAAATTGCGCAAGGCCTGCGATGAAAACAATCTCCTTCTCATCTTCGACGAGGTGGCCACCGGTTTCGGCAGAACCGGAAAAATGTTTGCTTGCGAGCATGAAGGGGTCCGGCCCGATCTCATGTGTATTGCCAAAGGGATCACGGGGGGCTATCTGCCGCTGGCGGCCACCCTTGCCACGCAGGAAGTATACGACGGCTTCAAGGCCCCTTACCGGGATTTAAAGACCTTTTTTCACGGTCACACCTACACGGGAAACCCGCTTGCCTGCTCTGCGGCGCTGGCCAACCTCGAAATATTCGAAAAAGAAAAAACGATTGAGAATCTGCAACCGAAAATCGGCTATCTCGCCAAAGGTCTTCGAAAATTTCACGATCTCCCGCATGTCGGGGAGATTCGCCGGCTTGGGTTCATGGTCGGCATTGAATTAATGAAGGACCGTGACGGGAAAATTTCCTACCCTTGGGAAGACAAAATGGGGATCAGGGTCATCCTCGAGGCGCGCAAACGGGGGGTGATTCTCCGTCCGCTGGGAAATGTGATTGTGCTTCTGCCGCCGCTGTCGCTCTCGCTCGAAGAAATTGATTTTCTGCTGGGGGTCACCTATGAATCGATAAGAATTGTGACCTGATTTCCCCGTTGCCTTTTCTCATCATTCTGATAAAAATCCGACCTTCTTATGGACAAAATTCTCAAATTGGGCCTCCCCAAAGGAAGCCTGCAGGATGCGACATTTGGCCTCTTCAAAAAAGCGGGATGGACCATCAATGCCTCCAGCCGGTCGTATGTGCCGAATATCGACGATCCGGAACTCTCCGGTTTGCTGATTCGGGCGCAGGAGATGGCCCGCTACGTGCAGGATGGAGTTCTTGATGCCGGTCTCACCGGCAGAGACTGGGTCCTCGATCAAAACGCCAAGGTGTTTGAAGTGGGGGAACTGGTCTACGGCAAGGTGGGCAAAAAACCGGTCCGCTGGGTCATCGCGGTTCCCAACGGTTCCAAAATCAAGTCGGTCAAGGATCTGGAAGGGGCGCGGATCGCCACCGAATTGGTGAATTACACCCGCAGTTATCTGAAAAAGCAGGGGGTGACCGCGGAGGTCGAATTTTCGTGGGGGGCCACCGAGGTTAAACCCCCGGTCTTGGCCGATGCGATTGTCGAGCTGACGGAAACAGGATCTTCCCTCAAGGCCAACAATCTCCGCATTGTCGAAACCATTCTTGAATCGGTCACCGTTTTGATCGCCAACAAAAAAGCCTGGGAAGACCCCTGGAAGAGGAAAAAGCTCGAAAATATCTATCTTCTCCTGCGTGGCGCCATTTCGGCCGACTCCAGGGTGGGGCTCAAAATGAACGTTCCGGACAAGAAACTGGATGAAGTCATCAAGACTTTGCCGGCCCTTCATACCCCCACCATCAGTTCGCTTACAGACACCGGCTGGCACAGCGTCGAGGTCATTGTCGAGGAAGCGGTAGTCCGCGATATCGTCCCCAAACTGAAAAACGCCGGAGCCACCGGGATTGTGGAATATCCGTTGAACAAGGTCATTTTGTGACATGGATTTCCCCGCTTAAAGAACTTCTCTTCGGCCCCGGAAGAGAGGTCCGCGAACTTATCCCCGAAATTGAAGAAAAACTTTTGTCCGCCGATGTCGGTGTGGCGACAACTCAAATGCTTGTCGATGCGCTCCAAACGGCATCGCCAAAAACGGGCCAGGAGGCGTATGGGTTTTTGAAGGGGAAGGTGGAGGAGATACTGACGTCAACTGAGAAAATCCCCCCCAACCCCCCTTTGAAAAAGGGGGGCGAGGGGGGATTTCCGAAGGTGATTTTCTTCGTCGGCATCAACGGTGTCGGCAAAACGACGACCATCGGCAAGCTGGCCCATCGTTTAAAAAGTGAAGGGAAAAAGGTCATGCTGGTGGCGGCTGATACCTTTCGTGCGGCGGCCCGAGATCAACTCGGCATCTGGGCCGAAAGGTCTCAGGCCGAATTTGTCGGCGGTTCTGATAACGCCGATCCCGCTAGCGTCGTCTTTGACGGTTGTTCCGCCGCCAAGGCCCGAAAATGCGACGTTGCGCTGATTGACACCGCCGGCCGGCTTCAGACCAAAACCCACCTGATGGAAGAACTCAAAAAAATGGTCCGCGCCGCCTCAAAGGCCGCAGGGCGGCTCCCAGCCGTAGGACGGCTCCCAGGCGCCGGCCGGCCCCCCGATGAGATACTCCTGATCCTTGATGCCACGACCGGCCAAAACGGCTTGAACCAGGCGCGTGTTTTTCTGGATGCCGTTCCCCTGACGGGGCTTGTTCTCACCAAATACGACGGCACCGCAAAGGGGGGAATTCTCGTCTCGATCGTCCGTGAGACAGGATTGCCCCTCCGTTATGTGGGGGTGGGGGAGAAAATCGAAGACTTAAAACCGTTTTCTGCGCATGAGTTTGTCTCCTCGCTGTTTGCCTAATCGGCAAATCCGGCCTATAATCCTTTAAACGATGCCTTCCTCCCATATCCTCCAATTCATCGGCGGTTTGGCCTTTTTCTTTTTCGGCCTTTTTTCCACACACCAGGGGCTTCAATCGTTCGCCGGCGACCGCCTGAAAAGCATGGTGGCGCGGGCGACGCAAAGCCGTCTCAAGGCCCTGATCACCGGTATCCTCGTCACCCTCTTCTATCAAAGTTCGTCCGCCGTAACGGTGATGACGGTCGGGCTCGTTTCCAGCGGCCTGTTGAGTCTCGAACTTTCAATGGCGGTCTCGCTGGGGGCCGGAATCGGAACCACCTTCGTCGTTCTCCTTATTTCGATCAAACAGATCCTCGATTACGGCATCGTTCTCATCGCCATCGGTCTTTGCCTCCGCTGGATGGGTCAGAGGGTTGTCGCTCGTCTCATGGGCGAAGTTGTTTTCGGCCTCGGTTTTGTCTTTTTCGGCCTTAATGTCATGTCGCAGGCGACCGCCCCTCTCCAAACCTATCCGTGGATTCCGCAGATTTTCCAGTTCATGGAGCAGTATCCACTGGTCAATTTCCTGATTGCGGCTGTTGTTACCGCTCTGGTCCATTCAAGCGGGGTGGTGCTCGGAATTCTTCTGGCTTTGGCCTTTGCCGGGGCGATCACCTTTTCCGCGGCGCTCCCGATGGTTTTGGGGGCCAACGTCGGCACCTCTTTTACGGCCATCATGGCCGGGGTCAAGGCCACAACCGAGGGAAAACGGGCCGCTTGGGCCAATCTTCTCCTCCGGGCCGGAGCGGTTGTGATCATCTACCCCTTTATGGGTCCGTTTGCGGACCTGGTTCATCGGCTCGATTCGCTTCTGTTTGCCCATGCCTTTGAAACAACCACGGCGGTTCATTGCGACATCGCCATGAGCCATTTCTTTTTCAATGTTTTTGTCGCCCTTATTTTTTCCCCCTTTCTCCCTCTGGGGAAAAAGATCATTTGCCGGCTTATTCCCGCCAAAAAAGGGGAAGGGGAGGTATTTGGCCCCAAATATCTGGACAAAACAGCGTTGAACGTTCCTTCGCTGGCCTTTGCCCAGGCGATGCGCGAGATGCTGAGGGTGGGGGAGATTGTGCTTGGGATGTTGCGCGATTGTCTCCCTCTTTTCCAGAAATATGATTACGACATGGTTGCCGATCTCCGCTCCCGCGACCATCAAGTCGATACCCTCTACCGGTCGATCAAATTTTACCTTTCCAATCTTTCGCTCCGGACCTTGAAAGAGGAAGAGGCCTCGATCAGCATTCATCTGATTACCGTGGTCAACGAGTGGGAAAACATCGGCGACACCATCGACCGGCATATCTTGAGACTCGCCCACAAAAAATGGAACAAGGGGATTGAATTTTCCGACGAGGGGTGGAAAGAGATTGTCGAACTGCACCGGTCGACGATTGAGATGACCGATCTGGCCCTGGCGGCCCTTTCGGCGGGAAACCGCGAGATTGCGGACAAGATGCTCAATCACCACATGAGTTACACCGACCGCGAGGATGAACTGAAAATGTCCCACCTGGTCCGCCTTCACGAAAGGAGGAAGGAATCGATCGAGACCTCGGCGATTCATCTGGAACTTATCACCCTTTTCAGGCGCATTCATCTTTCCCTTCTGACGATGGTTGACCATCTCCTGCCGGAGAGGGGGACCAGAGAGGTTTCCCCCCTCCCTTGAGGGGAGGGGGTTAGGGGGCGGGTGGCGATCGTGCTTCACCCTCTCCCTGGCCCTCTCCCCTCGAGGGAGAGGGGATCTTATTTGTAATGCTCATCGACTCCCACTGTCACTTAAGCTTCAAAGACTATCCGGAAGACGCTATTCCCGAAATCCTTCGCCGCGCCTCGGAGGCCGGCGTCTCTCTTTTAATCAACGTCGGCGCCGGCGAGGGTTGCGAGGGGAACGAAGAGGCCCTCCGGCTTGCAGAGGCTCATCCACAGATTTACGCGACGGTCGGCATCCATCCGCACGACGCCAAGATCGCCGGCCCTGAAATTTTGAAAAAGATCGAATTGCTCGCGCAAAATCCCAAGGTGGTTGCCATCGGCGAGATCGGGCTCGATTTCTATTACGAACACTCGCCGCGTGACGTGCAGGAAAAAGTGTTTGGTGAATTTATTGATCTGGCGCTGAAGTTGAAAAAACCGATTGTCATCCACGACCGCGGCGCGGGGGAGAGGACGTATGAAATTCTGAAGGACCAGGGACAAGGGACCAGGGACCAGAGACCAAAAGCTTTAGGTCACGAGTCACTGGTCACTGGTCACTGGTCACTCCCCACAATGATCCACTGCTTCACCGGCATCATCACCTTCAAAAAATCGGTGGAGCTGATGGAGATCGTCAAAACGGTTCCACTCGATCGTCTTCTTGTCGAAACCGATTCGCCCTATCTCACCCCCGAACCGCATCGGGGGAAAAAGAACGAACC
>JACQOY010000047.1 GCA_016207765.1 Deltaproteobacteria bacterium
TATTTTAATAGTACCGAAAAAAAATAAAAAAAGGACGCAACTTTTAAGGCGGATTGCCGATAACTTACTATGAAGCTCGAAAGAGCTGACTGACCCCCTTTTAAGGCCTTCCCCCCCTGCAAAAGCAGGGGTGGGGAGGTCTTTTTATATTGGGGGGCCCGCAAGTCTCACAAGGATGCTACTCGCATCTGTTTTGATTTTTTGTTCGGCTTGCGATACCCCCCATACCCCCGCGCCTCGCACCCCGCCAAGCGGGGATGCTCGGCTTGGCTCTCACTTATATTCTATCGCCAAAATCTCGAATTCCTTGATCCCTTTTGGGGTTTTTACCTTTACCGCATCCTGCTTGTTTTTGCCGATAATTGAGCGGGCGATGGGGGATGAAACGGAAATTTTGCCCTGCGCGATGTCCGATTCATGATCACCCACAATCTGGTAGGTAATTTCAACGTCCTGTTCAAGATCCAAAAGGGTAACATGCGCCCCAAAAACCACCCTTGTGTGTCCCCCCATTTTTTTTGGATCGATGATTTCGGCCCTCGACAGGCGTAATTCCAGATCAAGCATCCGCCCTTTCACATGCCCCAGCCTTTCCTTGGCCGCATGATATTCGGCATTTTCCGAAAGATCACCGTGGGCCCTCGCTTCTTCCAGTTCTTGGAGAATTTTCGGCCGTTCGACGGACTTCAGCTGATCGATCTCTTTTTTGAGTTTTTCGTACCCCTGCGGGGTCATGGGGACACGGTCCGGAGTTGTCATAATTTTGTATGTTTCGTCCTGTGGCGAAACACCACGAGTTGAATGTAATTAATGCTACCCAAGCCCTTGCGGAATTACACGGAAAGAAATTTATATGACAGGGAAGCAAAAACTGTCAAGCCGTCAGGACGTATAGATACGCATGGCTCAATAGATGAAAATGAGATAAGATCAAATGAATGAAAAAATTGCTCCTGGGAACCTTATTGGTGTTTCTTTCGGCCTGTTTTTCCCGCATCGACCTGAAAGGTCACACACTCCCCACCGCCCTTCTCAACGAATACTACACATACAGTTTTGAATTGCATGCGGGATGGGCTGATTTTTGGGACAGCTCGATGAGTACCCAATGGTACGGCGGAGTGCTCCCTTCAGGTATTGGAATCGCCTCCAACGGCCTTTTGTTCGGAACCCCGCAGGAACCCGGCGATTTTGAATTCCGGGTACTGGCCCAAGACGACGATTTTTTTGACGATGAAAGCTGGAGTGACGCCGAATGGTTCACCCTTTTTGTCACTGAACCAAGCACCAACGAAGACTGCCCACAACCCGATGATGAAACAACAGAGGGAATTTATCTTTGTCTGGGCGATGTCGGGGAGGAAAGCCTGAATACCGGCGATTCGTTCAGCCTGGATGGCGGTTATTTCGTGAACCTGGACAACGGGGGGCGCTACGATATCCTCACCCTCTCATTCACCATTACCTACGATTCAGCCTCTTTCGCCGTTGATGCGGAGACGCTGACTTCAAGCCTTCTTCGCGAGGCGGCAAGCCGGGCGCATGCCAGTGTTTCCTATAACACAGAAACCGCCGGTCAACTTGGAGTCACCATCACAACAACAGACAAACCCTTCATCCGGGCCGGCAGGATCATCGATATCCCTTTCACTGCCTTGCTGGATCTCAATCAGGAGGAATATTCGTTCACCCTGACAATTGATGCCGTCACCCCCCAACACGATGAAACTGAACTTCCAGAGATCATCGCCGTCGATGGGACTTTGACCATCGATGAACCGGCGGGAGATGAAACAGGATAAATCTTTTTGCCATTTGGGCCGTTTATTTGAACAAAGGGGCCCTTTACGTTCAGAAATTAATCAAATAAACCGTTGCAATTATTCGTATTTTTTGAAACCCTATTTTTGTTAGCAACTTTTTTGGATCGAGTCCGATAAGTGATCAGCGACTGATGAACCCCAAAAAATATTCCATTATTGCCGGCACCGGTTTTTTCCTGATTGCCTATGCAACGTTTATCCCTGCTACCCAAGGGCTACGCGATTTGCGGGGGGACGGCCTCATCACGTTGCATAACACCCATTTGAATGAAATGGTTACGGTGCAGTACCGGAATGCGAACGGCTCCTATGACCGAAAAGCGCTCAAGGAAATCAACCATATCCTTCGGTGTCGCCAAACAAACAGAGAGCGAAAAATCCGGGTCGATCTTCTGGAAATGGTCGATCAGATTCAGGACCATTTCGAGGCCGCACAGGTCGATGTCATCTCAGGCTACCGAAGCAAACAGTTGAACGAATACCTCTGGATCATCGGACGCAAGGTTTCCCGCAACAGCCCCCACATGTATGGTCAAGCGATGGATATTCGATTGCCGGGGGTTAAAACAACTCTCCTGCGCGATTACGCCGACCACCTAAACCTCAAAGGGGGAGTCGGCTACTACCCCTCCAACCAGTTTGTCCATGTCGATGTGGGCATGAAGCGAAGATGGTAAGATTTTTTTCTCTTCTCACCCTTGTTTTTTCCATCGGATTTGTTGAGCCGGTTTTTGCAATTGATGACCCTTATACCCGGCTCGATGAACAGGCAAACGTACTCTTCAACAGCGGCCGGTATGCAGAAGCGATTCCCCTCCTGGAAAAACTGATCCCGCTGGCGGAAAAAAAATTCGGGGCTTCCCATGAAACCACCGAAAAAGCCTTAAACCAGCTGAGTGAGGCCTTAAAACACGAAATTGATGTAGCCAAAAGTCAGGGACGGGAAGACGTTCCCCTCGCCCAAATTCTCACCAAACTGGCGCGTATTTGCCAAATTCAGGGGAATCTGGCCGAAGCTGAACCCCTCTACAAACATGCCTTGTCGATTTTGGAAGTGGCCGAGGGGGTCGATTCCGGCCTGTTTGCCCAGACACTGAATAATCTGGCCCTTCTTTATGGCACCGTCGGCCGATCGGCGGAGGCCACCACCCTTTTTCGGCAGGCATTGGCGGTCTATGAACAGCTCTATGGTCCTGCCCACAAAGATGTGGCCCTGACATTGATCAACATCGGCGCCGCCTATCGCGATCAGGCAAAATTCGAAGAAGCGGAGGCCAGTTTCAAGCGGGCGCTCGAAATTCTGGAGAAAAAACTGGGGGTGAACGACCCCTACCTGATTCCAGCGTTGAACAATTACTCCGGCTTGTATTTCGCACAGGCAAAATTTGCCGAGGCGGAACCGCTGGTGCAAAGGGCGCTTAAGATCGCCGAAAAGAACTACGGTCTCACCAACCATCCCGATGTGCTTACCTCCCTCGATAATCTTGAATGGATCTACGCCAAAATGGGGCGGACGGAAGAACTCACCAAAGTTCAGGAAAAGACAAAACTGGCCCGGTTTGGGCCGGAACCAGCCCTAGCCATCACCGGCCCTTCAGTCACAACCCAGGCCCCCATCCCTTGAAGCAACCATCGGTTCTAATTCATTAAAATCATCGGCAAAATGCCACCCCCAAAAAAATCGGCCGCGCACACGACGTACGATCATATCCGCACCGGCTTCAGTCCCGCTTTCCTGGCCAGCCGGATCTGCCGGTCATCGAAGGAAATGAAATGGGAACATTCGAAAGAGGAGGCTAGCGACACATGAAGAATATCGAGAGACCGGCAACCGATTTTCCGGGTATGCCGATATGACAATTGAAGAGCTACCGCAAAGAGCTCACCCCAGTGGATATCCTGCTTTAAAAACAGTCCCCTCTTCAGATCGCCTTCAACCAGACGTAATGCCTGTTTCATCTGGGAAGGTTTGATTTCTCCGCGAAATACCTTCAATGCAAAGGTGTTTTGGAGCTCCAGTTCATGGATGGAAGTAAAAAGAAGAGGCTGATTGGATTGGGATACCCATCGGGAAACCCTCTCGGATTCAGCCTCAGGATAATAAAGCTTCACCAGCGCACTGCTATCAAGATAAGTCTTCAAGAGCGGCCTTCTCTGTCTTCCAAAATAATTTCCGATAACGGCTTACCCTTGGGGTGTTTAAAAATCCCGTGGGCACGTTGCACAAAATTGGGCCACAAAAGGGCCTTTGGAAGGGGTCTATCGGGAACTATACGGGCAATCACACGATTCCGACGGGTGATTTTAACCTCTTCCCCATGATCGACCCAGCGGATTACACCGCTTAAGTGATGCTGTAACTGCCTGACGCTGGCTTGCTTCATGTATTACATAATGACGCACATTTTTCGTTGCGTCAACGGTTTTTTTTTTGCAGGGAAGAAAAGGCATCCCTGACTGCTTCATAGTTGTCCTGCGACTGGGTATGCGTCGTCGAGCTTTTAAAATCGAAATCATCCGCGGTGAGTTCCTTGCCGTCGGCGCCCGTCACATTAAAAAAGACCGAGGCGGACATGTTGCCGACCCCCTCCGTCTCGACCACCGACAAGACAAGATATGCCGGGGTCTCTCCCAGGGCGACCGAAACCGCTTCTTCCCCCTCATCCCCAGGAATACCGTCCTCGTAATAGGTGGTTCCCACCGCCTCGACTTTTTTCACGAAATAATCGACCCCGGCATCGCCCGTCATGCTGTCTGTAATCTTTACCGTCACCGTCCCGGTCAGTTCCTTTTTTGTGATCCATCTCTGGTAGTAGCCCTCTACTCCCAACTGGTAGCTCGGCCAGTAGCTCCGGATGGCGTAACCGGATTTATACGATTTCTTTTGCGAAAAAATCCCCTTCGCCGCCGCCCCCATGGCCAGGGGATAATTCCAGATGACAACCCCGTCCGCAATGCCGGCGGCGACTTCTATTTGTTCCTTTAAAACCTCCGGCTTAATGTCGTATCCCCACATCTCGCCGTAGAGAACGGCCATCAGATCCTTGTCCCCCAGACAGGCCTTGGTGGAAGACAAAAGCTCCTTGTATGTCTCGGCCGAATAAAAAGATTGATTATGGGTTAAAGGAACAAAAAGACCGTCGATCGAATCGGCAATCAGGTAATTTTTGTTGGATTTGGCGATGATGCGCCCCTTGTTATTGATCATCAGTGCCTTGTGGTTGGGGTATGAACTGTCCGACTCATGTTTGTCGAACGTTTCCTTCCAATCCGCAACCTCTTTTCCATCCACGGCAAGCTTGATATCCCAGAAATAGACCAGTTTGCGATGATAAATATTGACCGGTGAATCAACGTACATTTTAAAGACAATCTCGTTTTCCCCCGCCTTCAGATATTTCGCAATATCGTCGCTGAAACGCTCCACATACTGGTTTCCCGCAAGGGTGGCATTGACGAGACTGTTGCCGTTGACCTCGACGCCTTTGAATTCATGCGCGTTGACCGCATCCTCTCCGGTTTCGGTGTCGGTATATAAAAAAGAGAGGACGGCGGTTGCGGGCGCCGTATCCAGACTGAAGGTCAGTTTCACCGCCCCATACTCTTCCTTGGTCATTTGCACCCCGTACTCGCTTCCGAGGATATATGAAGGACAGATGGTCCTGGGAATCTGGTAGAAATAGATGGTGGGCCAGAACTTGAAATTTGCATTCGCGGTTTTGCCAGCGTCGGTCATTTTTTTGATGTCCGATGCGGCGTAGCAGGTTTTTTCCAGTTGCGTAGTGTCTTCACTGCAGTCGTAGCCGCCAAAGTCGTCCACGTTGAAACCGGCCAGATTCGGGTAGGCGGCCGAGAGGGTTCCCAGATCGGCGCCTGCCGCCGCCCAGTCGTAGTTCCAGCGGTTGCCCGTCTCGAAGTGTTTTTCCCCGAGGACGGCGAACACTTTTGTCTCCATATTTTTTGTCTCTTTGAGAAGCTCAAGAAAATTGGGCCAGTAAAAACCCTTGGTGTCGTCCCCCAATGCGCCGTCATGGGCGGCATATCCGTACAAGTTCTGTTTTGCCTCGGAAACGGCGGATACGATGGCGGGGATATCGTCATCGTCGGACGGGATTTCGCCTGAAACCTTGATCTTGCCGACGTAACTTCCAAAATACTTTGCCGTGATCGTCGAGGTTGCGTCTGTTGTCGTTTCTGATGTTGTTTTAGAGTCCGCTGTTTCCCCCGAAACCTCGGCGCCTTCCACCGCAGACCCCGCTTCTTCGGCCGAGGCGGCCTCCCCACTGCCAACGTTTTCTTCCCCCGCCGCCTCGCCGGTGTCCTCCGTCGGGCTCTCGGCGGGTGAAGAGGTCGGGGATGTTTCTTTCCCATTGTCGGATAACATTTTTAACCCTGTCTCGGTACATCCGGTAAGACCGGCCACAAACAGGACAAGGAAGATCGAGGCGCGATGACCCACGCCGTTTTAATCAGCAAAATACGTGCCATAAATTATCATCGGCTTAAAATATATAACGCATTGAAATTACTTAAATTATTTAATTAATTGATCGGGTTGGCGTGCGAAAAGCAGAGAATGATCGTCAATGTTTTGGCTTTTTCTCAAAGTGATAGCGCAGTATAATTCCCCCCCGGGTTCGGATTCTCTTCCTCGACGAGCAGACAACGCATCATTACGCCCGCCTTTTCTACCAACTGTGAAAATAGGGACCCCTGCGGCGGGATAACAGATCATCCTTAAATGATTGAAAGACTCCGGCGGGAAATAATCAGTAGCGTCTTATCTTACGACATTCCCGATACATCTTCAAAACCCACGGAAAAAATGGATCTCTCTCATGTTCCCGGCGAAATGCGGCCAACGGTTCGGGAAATACATTCGGCCACCGAAAATCATGCTCCTTTGGCTGGACCAGAGGCGCGATCAGGGCGGCGGCGGCTATGTCGGCACGGCTAAAATCCTTTCCCACCAGAAATTTCTGTTTTGAGAGAATTTTATTGAGTGTTTCAATTCCGTCCGTTAGGCGTTGCTCCGACCTTTTCGCCGATTCCGGATTGATATTCATACTCTTGCACATCAACTTGCGAACAACGGGAAACATGACAGCATAGAGGGCCGGGCCGTATTTCGGACCGTCCTGAAGGAGAAGCGAGGTTACCAGAGGGCGATCCCAAAGGAGTGTGTTGTAAAAGTAACGTCGCAAATGGACGCCGATTTCGCGGTCGCAGTAGTCTTCGATCTCCAGCGCCTCTTTTTCCAGATCGGCTTCTTGCGGCATCAGCGGTTTTTCCGGAACCATTTTGTCCAGATAACTGATAATGGCGCCCGATCCCTGAATCGCCTTTCCATCATCAAGCAGAATGGGAACCGACGTTTTTTCGGCCAACCGCCTGGTTGTCAAAAGATGCGGACCGGGGATGAGGTTAATCCGTTTGTAATCGATCCCCTTATAGTCCAGCGCCCACCGCGCCTTCTCGCAATAGTGCGAAATGGCGAATTGGTACAATTTGACTTTGGTCATGTCGAGTAAGGGGCGAATTTTTTCTGCCACTTTTCCGGCAGGGCCACCTCCACGGAGACCCCCCGGGCCGAGTTTTGGGAATGAAGAACCCGCCCGTGCGTATAGAGACTGGCAAGCAACTGCCCGTACGGATGGGGCAAAAAAAGCTTCATGGGTGAAAGGGTTTCGGCCAAAACCATGTCGATCATCAGCGAAAGATCCGCCAATCCAAGACCGGCGGCCGCCGAGATGGGAATGGTATGCGCGCCGTTGCCGGTAAATCGAAAACCTTCGGCGTCCATTTTGTTCATCACCTTGATGCGTGGAATCAGGTCGAGATTCAACTCCTCGAACACTTTCTCCACCACATCGATCTGGGAGTGATAGTTCGGATGCGTGGCATCAACCACATGAAGGAGCATATCGGACTTGCGGGCCTCTTCGAAGGTCGATTTGAACGCCTCGATCAATTGATGCGGCAAATTGCGGATAAAACCGACGGTGTCGGTCAAAAGAACCTCACGCCCCGACGGGAGTTTGATTTTCTTGGTCTTGGGATCGAGCGTCGCAAAAAGTTTGTCTTCAACCGGTTGATCGCTGTTGGAGAGGGCATTGAAAAGGGTCGATTTTCCGGCGTTGGTGTAACCAACCAGAGTGATGGTGGGGATTGGAACCGACTCCCGTTTCATCCGGTGGATTTCACGGGAACTCTCCACCCGCTCCAATTCCCTTTTGATTCGGCTGATCCGTTCACGGACCCGTCGACGATCGACTTCGAGCTGGGTTTCGCCGGGCCCGCGAAGACCGACTCCTCCTCCCCTCTGCCTTGAAAAATGGCTCCAAGCGCCGACCAGCCGCGGATACAAATACTGGTACTGGGCCAGTTCCACCTGCAATTTTCCTTCTCGGGATTTGGCATGGAGGGCAAAGATATCAAGAATAAGACTGGTCCGGTCGACAACGCGGACGCTCCATGTCTCGTCTAAGTTTCGGTTCTGTGTGGGAGCCAATTCACCGTCAAAAACAACCATGTCGGCGCCGCTCCGCCGGATTTCTTCTTTTAATTGTTCGACCTTGCCTTTGCCGATAAACGTGGCAGGGGAAATTTCCCTCACTTCGACCATTGCCCGGCCTACCGTGAGCGGCCCCGCCGTATCAACGAGCGAGACCAGCTCATCAAACGATTCGCGCGCCTCCCATTTATCGCGCAAATTGGAGGTAACTCCGATGAGAAATGCTTTTTCCTGTTTCCTGGAATCAAACATTATCCCCAATATTCAACCACCTTTCCCTCAAAGAGGCCGTTCACGCGGGCGGCAAAGACGTCCGAATCCTCTATCTTGACGCCGTGGGGCAGTTCCATCACCGTTTCGGTGGCAACGCCACTGGTGGTGGCAACGCCACTGGTGGTGGCAACGCCACTGGCAGTAGCAGAGCCAGTGGCAATATTTCCCGGCTGGATCAAGTGGACAAAGACCTTTAGGGTCCCGGGGCGCTCGTTGAGAATAGTTTGAAAATCACGAATCCGGTCCTCGGTAAAAAGAGAGGAGGGTATTTTGAAATGGACGCTGTGGGTTGTCTGGCCGATATAGTTCGTCAGGAGCGTAACCTCCTTACCCAGTATTTTAGCACCTTCTTCGGTACGGTCAATAGTCCCCGTAACAATCAACGGCTTGTCCAACCCCAACAGATCAGCGCATTTCTGGTAGACATCCGAAAAAACAATCACTTCCACGGATCCTTTAAGGTCTTCAAGGGTTACAAAGGCCATGCGGGTCCCCTTTTTGGTGGTAATAACCCTTTGCTGACCAACCATCCCGGCCAGGGTAGCCGGGGTCTGGCTGGGGAGTTGCTGACAAAGACGCGTGTCGGTTGTGGCTACCCGGCGAATTTCCGCCTGATAGCTCTTCAAGGGGTGACCCGAAAAATAGAAACCCAAGGCCTCTTTTTCACAGACAAGCTTTTCATTTTCGGTCCAGGGGGCAACCGGTGGGAGGGTAAATTCCATTGATTGACCAGCAGATGATTGCATCAAGCCGAAAAGACTTGTCTGACCAAGCCGTATTTCCTCCTGTTTTTTGAGCGCCTGTTCCACCGCCGCATCGATCCCCTCAAAAAGGGCCCGCCGATTGGGGTTAAGCCGGTCAAACGCCCCGCACTTGATGAGCGATTCCAATACGCGGCGGTTCACCTTTCGATGATCGATCTGTTCGCAAAAATGGACAAACGATTCAAACGGCCCGATTTTATTGCGGACCTCAATGATCGATTCAACCGCCCCCTGTCCCACGTTTTTCACCGCCGCCAGACCGTAGCGAATCTCTTTTTCTCCCACGACCGAAAAACCGGAGTACCCTTCATTGATATCGGGGGGGAGCACCTTGATGTCATGCTCTTTGCAATCCTCTATGTAATAGAGAATCCGGTCGGTGTCGCCCATTTCGATGGTCAGTATGGCGGCCATGTACTCGACGGTAAAATGGGTTTTGAGCCAGGCGGTTTGGTACGACACCAGCGCATAGGCGGCACTGTGGGATTTGTTGAAGCCGTATTCGGCAAATTTGGCCATGAGGTCGAAAATTCTCTCGGCCTTTGCGCGGGGGATTTTCTTTTCCAGGCACCCCTGCAAAAACCGGATTTTCTGCGCCGCCATCTCTTCCGGCTTTTTCTTCCCCATGGCGCGGCGGAGGAGATCGGCTTCCCCCAGAGAATAACCGGCCAAAACCGAGGCAATCCGCATGACCTGCTCCTGATAGACGATGACGCCGTAGGTATCTTCGAGAATCGGTTTCAGCTCGGGAAGATCATAGGCGATGGGGGTTTTGCCATGCTTGCGGTTAATGAAATCGTCCACCATCCCCGATCCAAGCGGCCCCGGCCGGTAAAGAGCCACCAGGGCAATGATATCCTCGAAAGTTGACGGTTTCAGCCGCACCATCAAATCCTTCATCCCGGAACTTTCCAGCTGGAACATCCCCGCCGCATCGCCGCGGGCCATAAGGGCATAGACCTCCGGATCGTTGAGCGGGATATCGAGAATTTTCAGGCTGAGCGCACGGGTCCGTTTGATAATGAGAAGGGCGTTTTGGATGAGGGTGAGCGTTTTAAGACCGAGAAAGTCAAATTTGATCAGGCCGATTTTCTCCACCGCTTTCATGTCGTACCCGGTGACGATATCGTCATTAGACCCCTTGTACAGCGGCAGGAAATCGGTCAGCGGTTTGTCGGAAATCACGACGCCGGCGGCGTGAGTGGAGGCATGACGGTTCAATCCCTCGAGCCGTTTGGCAATTTCCATCAGCCGTTTGATCTGCGGATCGGATTCGATCAGGCTTTCAAGCCGCGGTTCCTGTTTCAGCGCCTCATTGAGCGTGATGTTCAAGGCGTTGGGAACCAGCTTGGCGATCTTGTCGGCCTGCTCGTAGGGAATATCCATCACCCGCGCCACGTCACGGATAACCGCCCGGGCCTTCATTTTACCGAAGGTAATGATCTGGGAGACATTACCATATTTTTTGGCGACGTACTGGAGTACTTCATCCCGACGATTCATGCAAAAATCAATGTCGACATCCGGCATGCTGATTCGCTCCGGATTAAGAAAACGCTCGAAGAGAAGATCGTAGGGGATCGGATCGAGATCGGTGATTTGAATGCAATAGGCCGTAAGCGATCCCGCCGCCGATCCCCGCCCCGGCCCGACCGGGATGCCGGTTTTTTTGGCGTAGCGGATGAAGTCCGAAACGATCAGAAAGTAACCGGCAAACCCGGTTTTTTTGATCATATCGAGCTCGTGGCGGAGACGCTCATCGTATTGTTTTCTTAATTCGGTTTCCGTAGGGGCGTCCGCCTGAGGCGGACGCCCGGGCGGGATAAATCCCGCCCCTACAGGACAACCCCGATTTTTGAGAATTTCCGCCCACCTGTCCTCCAACCCCTCTTTGGCCTCTTGGACCAGATATTCATCCAGCGTCTTTCCCTTCGGTGGATCGAACTTGGGGAAATAGTAGTTCTTCAAATCGAACTCAAAATCGACCTGTTCGGCAATCTTGACCGTCTGGTCCAGCGCCTCGGGGCACCAGGCAAAGTCCCTCTTCATTTCGTCGCTATTCTTGAAATAGTAGCCGTCCGTTGAAAATTTCAGGCGGTCATTGACGCCGTGAAGGGTGGCCCCCGTTTGAATGCAGAGGAGTGCTTCAAAGGCCTCGGCATCTTCGCGGGTCAGATAATGGCAATTGTTGGTGGCAACCACCGGGAACCCCTCTTTTTTGGCAATTTCGACCAATTCCATATTGGCCGCCCGCTGGCCTTCAACGCCGTTTTCCTGAATCTCAATATAAAACCGGTCCGGAAATATCCGGGCGAATTTTTGCGCCTGCTCATGGGCCAGATCGCGGCGCCCCTCGAAAAGAGCATGATTGATCGGGCTTCCCCATCCCCCGGAGAGACAAATGAGCCCTTCGTTATATTCTTGCAGAAGCGCCGTATCGACGCGGGGCTTGTAATAGAAACCTTCAAGACAACTGAGGGTCAGGAGTTTGCTTAAATTTCTGTAACCTTGCTTGTTTGTAATCAACAACACCATCTGCCAGAGATGATCGATGCCGCGGCGGTGCTGTTTGAGGGTATGCTGGTCGTGTGACGGGAGAAAAACGGTGCAACCGATAATCGGCTTGATTCCCGCTTTTTTGGCCTCGGTAAAGAAATCGACCGCCCCAAAAATGTTGGCGTAGTCGGTCATCGCCACAGCCGACATGCCGAATTCCTTGGCCTTGCCAACAAGATCCGGAATGCGGATGGCGCCGTTTAGGAGTGAAAATTCGGAGTGATTGTGAAGGTGGACGAAGGACATTCGGCCTTTTCACAGTAGTAATGCCCAATCGGTTTGTCAAAGGGGGATTTACTCCCACTCGATAGTCCCCGGTGGCTTGGAGGTGATGTCGTAGACCACGCGGTTGATCCCCTTTACTTCGTTGATAATCCGGTTTGAAATGCGTCCAAGAAGTTCATGCGGCAGATCGGCCCAATCGGCGGTCATACCATCTTGGCTTTTGACCACGCGAAGGGCGCAGACGCTCTCGTAGGTCCGTTCGTCCCCCATTACGCCAACCGATTGAACCGGCAATAAAACAGCAAAGGCTTGCCAGAGGCGCTCGTAGAACCCGGACTTTTTGATCTCCTCCATAACAATGGCGTCCGCTTCACGCAAAAGATCCAACCGACGTTTCGTCACGGCGCCAATGACTCGAATGGCCAAACCGGGACCGGGAAAGGGGTGACGATTGATGATTTCATCCGGCATCTCCAAATCGCGCCCAATAGCCCGGACTTCATCCTTGAACAGTTCGCGGAACGGCTCCAACAGCTTCAAACCCATCTTCTTTGGAAGCCCGCCGACATTGTGATGGCTTTTGATCACCGCCGACGGCCCTTTGAACGAAACGCTCTCGATCACATCCGGATAAAGGGTCCCTTGCGCGAGAAAAGAAGCCCCCTTTATCTTTTTGGCCTCCCTTTCAAACACTTCAATAAACAGGCGCCCGATAATCTTTCGCTTCTTCTCCGGGTCGATCACCCCTTTCAATCCCTTCAAAAAAAGGGCCTCCACCTCCACATATTTGAGTTTGATGTGATAGTGCTTCGTGAACAGATTTCTGACCTTCTCGGCCTCGTTTTTTCGAAGCACTCCATTGTTGATGAAGATACAGGTCAACTGATCGCCAATAGCCTGATGAATCAGAACCGCCGCAACGGATGAATCAACCCCTCCTGAAAGACCTAAAATAACCTTTTCTTTTAAAATATTACATCTTATTTCTTCAACTGATTGTTTAATGAAAGAATGCATGTTCCAATCGGGCTGAAGGGAGCAGATTTTAAACAGAAAATTCTTGAGTATTTGGGTTCCTGCCTCGGTATGGACCACCTCGGGATGGAACTGGAGGGCATAGATTTTCTTGTCCGGATTTGAAATGGCCCCAATAATCCGGTTCTCCGTCACCGCGGTCACCCGAAAACCATCGGGAATTTTTTCAATGGAATCGCCATGGCTCATCCAAACCACGCTCTCGGACGAAACCCCATCAAAAAGATCGTTTTGATCTTTTAGAATCAGTTTGGACCGGCCATATTCGCGTTTTTTGGCGGGGATAACCCCTCCCCCCATCCGATGGACAATCAATTGAAGGCCGTAGCAAATGCCAAGGGTGGGAACATTGAGATCGAACAGACGGGGATCCCCTTTGGGCGAATTCTTCGCCAAGACACTGGCCGGACCGCCGGAAAGAATCAGGGCATCGGGGTTAAAGCCGCTGATTTTGTCGAAAGGCAACGTACAGGGATGAATTTCGCAGTAAACCTTCTGCTCACGGATCCGTCTGGCAATTAATTGCGTGTATTGGGAACCAAAATCGAGGATGAGGACCCTATTCATTGAAATTTTGTTTCATCGTAGGGGCAACCCCCCGTGGCCGTTAAACAGCCCCTCTTTACCGCATAAAGAGCGGCCACCCTTTATGTGGTGGGGTTGCCCTGCGCGGAGGGCGGACACAGGGGTCCGCCCCTACATCATCCAAGATTATAATTCGGCGCCTCTTTGGTGATGATCACATCGTGCACATGGGATTCTTTCAAACCGGCGGATGAAATCTGCACAAACCGGGATTTTTTGTGGATGTCGTCGATCGTCTTGCACCCCAGATATCCCATCCCCGATCGGACTCCTCCAACCATCTGATAGAGGCTCGATGCAAGCGGCCCTTTGTGCGGCACGCGCCCTTCGATTCCTTCCGGCACAAATTTCGTCTCCTCTTCCACATCGGCCTGAAAGTAACGTTCCTTCCCCCCCGCCTTCATGGCGCTCATGGAACCCATGCCGCGATAAACCTTGTAGCTCCTTCCTTGATAAAGGATGAGCTCTCCGGGCGCCTCATCGGTTCCGGCAAAAAGCGAACCAATCATCACCGTGCTTGCCCCCGCCGCCAGCGCCTTCAGGACATCGCCGGAAAATTTGATGCCGCCGTCGGAAATAATCGGCACATCGGCCTTGATCGCCGCCTCGGCGCAGTTTTGAATGGCCGTGATCTGCGGCACCCCAACCCCGGTAACAATGCGCGTCGTGCAGATGGAACCGGGCCCCACCCCCACCTTGATCGCATCGGCCCCGGCCTTGATCAGGTCGGAAGCCCCCTCGGCCGTGGCCACGTTTCCCCCAACCACCTGAAGGTCGGGAAAAAGTTTTTTGATCTCTCTGACCGTTTCCAAAACCATTTCGGAATGACCGTGCGCCGTATCAACAATCACCAGATCAACCTCGGCCCGATAAAGCGCCTTGGCCCTCTCCAAACCATCCTTTCCGACTGAAACCGCCGCCCCCACCCGAAGCCTCCCCAACTGGTCCTTGACCGCATGGGGATGTTGCATCGTTTTTTCGATGTCTTTCACCGTAATGAGCCCCTTCAAATGGTTCTGCTTGTCGACAACCAGAAGTTTTTCAATCCGGTGTTTCTGTAAAAGGTCTTTTGCCTCATCGAGAGTCACCTTTTCGGGAACGGTGACCAGATTTGTGCCGGTCATTACATCAGATACTTTTTGCCGGAGATTTTTCTGGAAACGGAGGTCGCGGTTGGTGAGAATCCCGACCAGTTTTCCATTGCGGGTGACCGGCAATCCCGAAATGCTGTTCTTTCGCATCACCTCGACCGCCTCGCCGACGGTGATATCGGGTTCAATGGTCAGGGGATTAACCACCATGCCGCTCTCCGACTTCTTCACCTTGTGGACTTCCAGAACCTGCGCCTCGACCGGCATGTTTTTGTGAATGATGCCGATGCCCCCGGCCTGAGCCATGGCAATGGCCGTTTTGGCCTCGGTAACGGTATCCATGGCGGCGGAAACAATGGGAATGGCCAGCTCGATTTTTCGGCTCAGCCTGGTTCTGGTATCGGCCTCTTTCGGCAGAATTTTACTCCGCGCAGGGAGAAGGAGAACGTCGTCGAAGGTAAGGGCTAGAGGGAACTCTTTTTTCATACTTTTGTCTGTCCGCCTCAGGCGGACACCGCACGGCGAAGGTAATTCAGACACGAAGGCCTTGCGGGAGTATACAGAAAAGTTCCTATGGGCATCTATATGAAAGCCGACAAGGTATCAAGTACTTTGTAAAATACTTTGTATCGAATAAACCTTGCCGCTCCCGGAAAGGAGATAGACACGGGAGTCTCCCGGGAAGGGGTTTCCCCAGACACCGCTGGTCAGCGATAGGGTTTGAAGCACCCGTCCGTCATTTTTATCAAAGACAAAACCGCGGCCGTTTTCGGCGCCAACCACAAGATAGCCGCCGATCAGGCCCGGCGCCGAAAGGGCCCCGGAATTCAGCGCCACTTCCCATTGACGAACACCGCTTCCCTTGTCGAACGCCACAACCCGGCCGTCGGTGGATGAAACATAAATGAGAGATCCGTCAAGAACCATATCGGCGCCGCTTTTGACTTCCTTCTTCCAGACCACCTGTCCCGATCCGGCGGCCAGCTTGGCCAAATACCCGAAATAGCCGACTACATACAAAGAACCCCCTTCCACAGCGATCGCCGCATCCACATCCTTGAAAACAGGGTTCCCCTCAGCCAGATTGAGGCTCCAGACAACCGATCCCCCACCGGACGACAAGGCAACAACCTGTCCATCGGCAAAACCGATGTAGAGCCTCTCCCCCGCCGCCACCACCGGGGAAATACCCCGCATCGTGAACCGGTTTTCAAAACCTTTGATGTAAACGTTCCACCGTTCGGATCCACTTTCGGCATCGAGACAATAAACCTCCCGGCTCGTTGTCACCACATAAAGCGAGTTTCCCTGAAGGGCCGGCTGACCCAGAATCTCCCCCCCGACAAAATATTCCCAGCGCTTGTCTCCGCTTGAGGCATCCAGCGCATAAACGGTTCCCTTGTTGTTTCCAAAATAGACCGTCGATTCATCGGCAATGGGCTGTGAGGCAATCGGACCGTTTGACCGGAAGATCCAGAGAATTTTTCCGTCCGCTTCGTTAATGGCATAGAAGTTGGAAGAATGGGTCCCGGCAAAAACCTTTCCGTTTCCGACATATGGCGAGGCAGACTCCGGAAAATAGCGTTTTGCCGAGGGACCGGTTTTTAGGGAACGGGTCCAGACGGTCGAAAAGATTTTTTGCCGGAGATCCTTTGGGGGATGCCCCCCCTTTTTGGCCAAAAGAGGTGAAGGGGCGAAAAATAAAACAACCACAAGAACAAGGATAATTTTTGTTTTCACGCGGGCCCCCTATGATGATGAAGAGACAATCTGGACCAGTCGAATTCGAACCTTTTTGAGCAGAAATGGATCGTCCGTCGTCGACTCAAGAAGCCCCTGATACACCTCTTTGGCCTCTTCCTTTTTTCCAAGGCTCTCCAAAATTTGCCCTTTAAGCAACAAAAAATAGCCCGACAGGACTCCGGCCGGCTCCCTTTCCACCGAATCGATATATTCCAACGCCTCTTCCCTCTTCCCTGTCTGCCAGAGAAGCTCTGCACGACCGAGTTTGAGATACGGACTCAACAGAGAAGGTGCTTTTTCGGAGGCCTTGGTCAATTCTTCCAGGGCTTTTTCGTTCTCTGCCTCTTTCAAATAAGCATCGACCAAAAAAAACCGGGCCGTCTGCGCCAGTGGATAGCGGCCGTATTTTTGAAGGATCTTTTGAAAAGCTTCAACCTGCCCCTCTTTTTCACCGACGGCCTTGAAAACAAGCTTGTTTAAGTCTTGCAGATCGTTTTCCCTTTTTTGCTGAAAAATCAGCCAACCCAAGCCCCCCAAGGCAAAAACCAGAAGTGCCACCAGAAAAGTTTTTTTGTATTCCACCAAAAAATGGACCGCATGATCGACGGCGGAAACAAATTCGTTGGTTTCTTTGACCTTTGTTTTTGGCAAGGATTTATAGCGAGGCATATGGAAATCGTCATCGCGTAGGGGCAATTCATGAATTGCCCTTACTCGTCATCCAACCGGAACAGTTTTTTCAATAACTCGTGGACTCCGCTGTCGTGGCGCAAGGGGCCTTCCGATTTCAAAATCAGCACCGGATCGTGGAGAATTTTGTCGACAATCGCCTCGGTGCATCTCTCCACCGCCTTTTTTTCGTCCTCACCCAGGTGTGAAAGCTTTCCAAGCGTTCTCTCCAACTCGCGGCGGCGGATCGTGTCGAACTTCTTCCCCAGCGCGGCAATAGTGGGAACTTGGCGTACCACAGATTCGTAAAATTGCGAAGCTTCTTTTTCAACCAGAATCTCGGCTTTCCCGGCCTCGCTCAACCTCTCCGTCATGTTCGAATCCACCACCTCTTGAAGATCGTCGATGTTGTAGAGGTAAACATTGGAAAGCGTCTGGATCGCTGAATCGAGGTTGCGCGGAACCCCCAGATCGATGAAAAAAATGGGGCGATGCTTTCGGACAGCCATGAGTCCCGCCGTTTTTTCCCTGCCCAGGATCGGCTGTGCCGTCGAAACCGAGGCAATCACCACATCGGCCGAATGCAAAACCTCCTCCAAAGAATCCAGCGAATACGCCTCTCCCAAACCGAGGTCGGCCAACCCCCGCGCTTTTTCAATGTTCCGGTTAAGGATGGAAACATCGTAGACCCCCTCCGACTCAAGATAACCCAAAACCAGCTCGGCGACTTCGCCGGCGCCGATGAGGGCCACTTTCTTGGATGAAAGATCGCCGAATATTTTTTTCGCCAGCTCCACCGCCGCGGAGCCGACCGACACTTTTTTCTGCGAAACTTTCGTGTCGGTCCTGATTTTTTTGGCTACAAAAAAGGCGCGGTGCATCCAGCGGTTTAAAAAAAGCCCCGTCGTTCTGGCTTCGAGCGCCTTCCGGTAGGCTTCCTTCACCTGGCCCGAAATCTGGGCCTCGCCGACCACCAGCGAGTCGAGGCTGGAAGCAACGCGAAAAACGTGACGGATGGCATCGAGCTCGCGGTATTCGTACAAGTGGGGTTTTAGCGCATCGAGGCCGAGATGATTCAAATCAGCCACGAAATTCTCGATGCCCTGGACGCAATGATAGCCGTTGCGGGCGACGGCGTAGACTTCCATCCGGTTGCAGGTGGAGACAATAAGCCCCTCATCCACGCAGTCAAGGTTCACCAGCGCTTTGAGCGTTTGGTCAAGCTTCGCCGGATCGACCGCCAGCTTTTCCCGGAGCGATACCGGCGCCGTTTTGTGATTGAGGCCGACGACAATGTGTTCCATAAGCTACAACCTCTGGACCCACGTAAACAGAAAAAAGACCGCCGCAAATCCGATGCATGACAAAAGAATTCCCCGACGCCCCACCCAGCCGCGTGACACCCGGAGATTCAGAAAAAGAGCGAAAAAAATCCACGCACCAAAAGAAAGAAGCTGTTTGAGATCGCCGGTGACATAAACCCCAACCATCGACTTGGACCACCCTCCCCCCGTAATGATGCCGATCGTAAAAAAAACAAAGCCGATATACAAAGAGCGGTAATGAATATGATCCAGAATTTCCAGTGGAGGAAAGCGTTCAAAAAGTCCTCCTGTTTTTTTGTGCTTGATCCGATATTCCTGGATCAGATAAATAATTCCCACAACGAAACTGACCATAAAAACAGCCAAACCGATAAAAACAAAAACCAGATGAATAAAGGCCCACGGATTTTCCAGGAAATGCCCCGGCGCCCGGTATCGGACCAGCGTGGTCAAGCTTAAGATGTTGAAAACCAGCCCCGCCGGAAGAAGAATAAGGCCGGTGGCGAAAAAACGGTATAAAAAGCAGAGGAGGACAAAGGTAAACACCACGCAGAAACTGACCAGTTGAAAAGTGTCAAATGGGCTGACCAGAAAGGGATACCCCTGCTCCAAAAGATGGCTTCCCAGGAAAATGGCATGAATAATCAGGGCGGCAACGGTGATTCGGAGGGCAATTGCGGAAAGGATTTTTTTCCCGAAAATGGAGCGGAGGCAATAAAAGACCGTGGCCAGGATGTAGGACCCCAATACCACCAAAAAACCGTTGGAATAGCTGATTGTTGCCGGCATGTTCCCCCTTTTTAATGTACCGGGTGCTGTGCGTCAAGAGTTACAAAAGTCTTGATTTTAGCTGAAAAAATCGAGTAAGAAGTAACGCAATAACGTCACCCCTTAAGGAGAAAAGATATGGCTGGAAACCATGTAAAAACCGCAACCGACGACAATTTCGAATCGGAAGTTTTGAACTCCCCCACCCCTGCCCTGGTTGATTTTTGGGCGGTCTGGTGCGGCCCCTGCAAGGCCTTGGCCCCGGTAATTGAGGACCTCGCCAACGAGTTTCAGGGAAAAGTGAATGTCTTTAAGCTGAATGTGGACGAAAACCCCAATATCGCCGCCCGCTTCGGGATCCGCGGCATTCCAACCATCCTTCTTTTCAAGGGGGGCCAAGTGGCCCAGCAATCAGTGGGGGTGGTGCCCAGGGATTCGCTCAAAGGGATGATCAACGCCCTTCTTGCCTAGCCTCCTAAAAACTTCTTCAACTTGGTTGTGATGCTTGCGTGCGTCTTCGAAGCCCAGATCAAGGAGTGTCGGGCTTATCTACCGGTGTTAAACCAAGCACTTTGCCCAGCCTGGGGTCATCGACACCATACTGTATCCAACTGTACTAGCCGAAGTTTACAGTATGGCTTGCAGTTTTTTGAGGACCGACTCGCGCA